>NZ_JCBAJO010000357.1:0-3459 GCF_059772245.1 Cupriavidus sp. R6-3 | reverse complement strand
ACGTGGCGCTGCAGGTGCGCGAGGGCGAGATGGTGGCGCTGCTCGGCGCCAACGGCGCCGGCAAGTCCACGCTGATGCGGGCGTTGTCCGGCCTGCACCGCCCTGTGCAAGGCGGCATCGCGTTCGACGGCGTGGATCTGGGCGGCATCGATGCGGCTCGCATCGCGGCGATGGGCATGGTGCTGGTGCCCGAGGGGCGGCAGGTCTTCGCGGAACTCTCCGTGCTCGACAACCTGAAGCTCGGCGCGTTTCCGTCCGGGCGCCTGCGCCGCGGCGAGATGCAGCGCCGCATCGAGACGATGTTTGCGCGATTCCCGCGCCTGCGCGAACGCCAGCACCAGCGCGCCGGCCTGTTGTCCGGCGGCGAGCAGCAGATGCTCGCCATCGCCCGTGGGCTGATGTCGCAGCCGCGCATGCTGCTGCTCGACGAACCGTCGCTTGGGCTGGCGCCCAAGGTCATCGACGAGCTGTTCGCTTCGCTGGACCGGCTGCGCGAGGCCTCGATCACGATCCTGCTGGTCGACCAGATGGCAGCACTCGCGCTCGCGCTGGCCGATCGCGCCTATGTGCTGGAGGAAGGCCGCGTCGTCGCCAGCGGCCGCGCCGACGTGCTGGCGCGCGATGCGGCGCTGGTGCAGGCCTATCTCGGCGGTGATGGCGGTGATGGCGGTGATGAGGGCGATAGCGGTAGTGGCGGCAATGGTGGTAATGGGCGCAATGGCGGCGACGACGCCAGCCGCGCCACCGGGATGGCCCACGCCGCCCCGCAAGCGGTGCAGGCCTGATGGAAGCCGCCCGCCATCCTGCCGCGGGTCCGGCACGCTCCCGCACCGGCATGGTCACCAGCCCGCATGCGCTGGCCAGCGAGGCCGGACTCGAAGTGCTGCGCGCCGGCGGCAACGCGATCGAAGCGGCGATCGCGATCGGCGCGGCGCTGTCGGTCACCTATCCCCACTTCACGGGGCTGGGGGGCGATGCGTTCTGGGTCATTGCCGACGATGCCGGCGAGGTGCGCACGCTGTCCGGCATCGGGCAGGCCGCAGCCACCCCGCCCGCCTTCGCCAGCGGGATTCCCACGCGGGGAGCCGCCGCCGCGCTGACCACCGCGGCCACGGTCGATACCTGGGATCGCGCCTATCGGATCAGCCGCGACAAGTGGGGCGGCACCACGCCGTGGGATGCGCTGTTCCAGCGCGCGATCGGGCATGCCGCCGATGGATTCCCCGTCACGCCATCGCAGCGCTTCTGGCAGGACTTCCGTGCCGGACAGTGGTGCGACTGGCCGGGCTTCGCGCGCGTGTTCCTGCCCGACGGCCGCATTCCCGAGGTCGGCGAACGCTTCCGCCAGCCGGAGCTGGCGCGCAGCCTGCGCCGGATCGCCGAGCACGGCGCCCGGGACTTCTACGAGGGCGAACTGGCGACGCGTATCGTCAGGGGGCTGCGCGAGGCCGGGTCGCCGCTGACGGCCGCGAATCTGGCCGCCACGCGCGCCCGCGACGAGGCGCCTTTGACGGTGCCGTATCGCGGCGGGGAGCTGGTGAGCCTGCGCCCGCCAACGCAAGGCGTGACCACGCTGCAGATCATGGGAATACTGGACCGCTTCGACATCGCCGCGGTCGCCGAAGGCAGCGCCGACTACTACCATCTGCTGGTCGAGGCGGTGAAGCAGGCATTCATCGAGCGCGACCGCCATGTAGCCGACCCGGAGTTCGTCGACGTGCCGGCGGAGGCGATGCTGTCCCCCGCGCATCTCGACAGGCTGGCCGCGGCGATCCGGCCCGACCGTGCGCTGCCGTGGCCGCACCGCTTCCGTACCGGCGATACCGTCTATCTCGGCGCTGTCGACAGCCGGGGCCGCTGTGCCAGCGTGCTGCAGACCGTCTACTTCGACTGGGGCAGCGGCGTGGTGGCCGGCGACACCGGCATCCTGTGGCACAACCGCGGCGCGGCGTTCTCCGTCGATCCCGGCCACCACAACGTGCTGCGGCCTGGCAAACGCCCCTTCCACACGCTCAATCCCGGCCTCTATCTGCGGGACGGCCGCCCGCGCCTGCTGTACGGCACACAGGGCGCGGACGGCCAGCCGCAGACGCTGGCGGCGGTGCTGACACGGATGATCGACTACGGCATGGACCCGCTGGTGGCGCTGGCGCGCCCGCGCTTCCTGCTGGGCCGCACGTTCTCCGACACGCGCGACACGCTCAAGCTCGAGGCCGATGCCGGCGATGCGGTGATGGCGGAGCTCGCCGCGCGCGGCCACGAACTCAGCCCGATTCCGGCGCAGAGCCCGCTCGCCGGCCACCCCGGTGCGATGCGCATCGAGGCCGACGGCACCATCGTCGGCGCGCACGATCCGCGCAGCGACGGCATGGCGATCGGGTGCTGACGGGCACCTGTCGCGTTCAGCGCAGGACCAGCGGCGGCGACAGCCTTTCCTGTACCGCCGCGGGATGCTGCGCCACCGCCTCGACCTCGGCCAGCACGCCGTAGTGCAGCGCCGGCACCGGCACCACCGCGCGCGCCGGCCGCGCGTCGCCCAGCACCTCGCGGTAGACCGCGTCGAAGGCCGGCCAATGTTCGACGCCGGCCAGGTAGACGGTGACCTTGAGCACGTCCTTCCATCCGCACCCCGCCGCGGCCAGCGCGGCCTCGGCATTGCGCAGCGCCAGCGCGGCCTGTTCCGCCAGCGGCAGATCGGCGCGCGGCTCGCCCTGCGCGTTCAGCGGCAGCTGGCCCGACACGAAGACGAGGCCCAGGCCCGTGGCGACGTGCGAATAGTGGCCGCGTGGCGTCGCCAGTGCGGGAACGTCGGGATAGGCGACAGGCTGGCCGGCGATCGCGGCGGCGTTCGGCGCCGCGCTCGGGGCCGCATTCGGAGTCGCGCTCGAAGTCGCGCTGGGAGCCGCACTCCGGGTCGCACTCGGGGTAGCGCTCGGGGTAGCGCTCGGGGTAGCGCTCGGGGTAGCGTTCGGCTTCCCCTTCGGATTCGTGCCCGCCATCGCGCTCACCATCCGCCGAAGCGCGGCCACTGCGCCTCGACATCGGCGCTGCCGGCCACCACCGTGTAGGCGCCGTGCTGCGCCGCCGTCGCGCAGGCGTGGTTCGGGAGGATGCGCAGCAGCGTGCCGACCGGCAGCATCGGCGTCGCGGCCGCATCGGTGCGATGGCTGACGATGCCGTGCTCCTGATTCGCGTCCACCATCACGAGATCGGCCAGCGGCCGGCCGTCGAGATCGCAGACCAGGCCATAGCCCTGGTCGACCGGCTGCTTCGCGGTTCCGCGATCGCGCGACATCGCCATCCAGCCCGCGTCGGTGATCAGCCAGCCCTTCTCGCGCTGATCGCCGATGACCGTGCACAGCACCGACAGCGCGATGTCCGAAGTCTCGCAGACGCCGATGCCGTTCATCACCAGATCGAAGAACACGAACACCCCGGCCCGCACCTCGGTCACGCCAT
>NZ_JCBAJO010000356.1:0-3478 GCF_059772245.1 Cupriavidus sp. R6-3 | reverse complement strand
GCCGCTGCTGCCGCTCCGGCCACCCCATCCGTCCAACCCGCCGAGGCCACCGCTCCGCCGGTCTGCCAGGCACCGTGGTTCCGCAGCGGCGCCCGCGCGCAGCTCGAGGCCGATGGCCAGATGCCGATGTCGATCACGATGACGGTGCGCCATCCCGGCCCCGTGCCGGGCGGCTGCGCGGCCTGGCTCGACATCCATTCGAAGTCCGCGCTGGCCGCGATGATGGGCCCGCCGGTGGTCATGGACCAGATGCACCGGCTGACGCTGGTGCGCGATACGGGCTCGGCCAATGGCCGGATCAGCAGCCAGCACGCCACCATCAACGCCCAGGCCCGCTATGCCCGGCTGTTCGGCGAGGCCTCGTTCGAGGGCACGGGCCTGTTGTCCTATGCCGGCCACGATATCCGCGAGGGCGCCACGCTGCCCGGCGAGTCGCTGCACTCGAGCGCCAGCCTGCAGATCAACAGCCTGCATTCGGGCGAAGCGGTGACCACCATCCGCGTGCCACGCGCAACCATCTACATCGGCGAGCGCCGGGTCGGCCGGCGGCAACATATCGACACGCCGCTTGGCCGCCGCGAATGCCTGCCGATCCGGTACGACAAGCAGGCCTCGCTGGGCGAGGTCCATATAGGCGACGACGTCGAACGGCCGGACCCGTACAGCATGACCGTGACCGACTGGTACTGCCCCAGCGAAGCCTTCGTGCTGCGCACGGAGATCCGCCAGGGCGACCAGCAGCAGGTCATCGAGACCACGGCGATCGGCATGCCGGAGGGCGGGCGGTAGGGCCAGCGGCAAGGCAGGCGACAGCGTTGGCGACCGGGCCGCCGGCAGGGTTGGCGGCAGGACAGGCGATCGCGGGGGCGACCGCCTCCGCTACCGCGCCGCTCACGCCGCCTGCAAGTCCTCCAGCGGTCCGAAGAACTCGTAGCGCAGGCGCTCGGGCGCGATGCCCAGGGCGCGACCGTCGGCATAGACCGAGCGCATGAAGGCCTTCGGCCCCAGCAGGTAGAAGTCGACGTCGCGGTCGGCAGGCAGCCGGCTCGCCAGCAGCTCACGCGTGACGAAGCCCACGGCGTGCGGGTCATCGCCTTCCCGCGGCGTGTCGTAGACGTAGCAAACGCTCACATTGCCGTGGTTGGCGGCGATCGCATCGACGCGCTCACGGAAGGCATGCACGCCGCCGTGCCGCGCGGCATGGATGAAGTGGACCGGCCGGCCGGCGGGCGCGGCCGCTTCCAGCATGCTGATGGCGGGCGTGATGCCGACCCCGCCGGTCACCAGCACCAGCGGCCGGTCGTTGGCCGCCTGCTCGAGCACGAAGTCGCCGCAAGGCTGCAGCGCCTGCAGGACGTCGCCCACCGCGGCATGGTCGTGCAGCCAGTTCGACGCGCGGCCGCCCGGCTCACGCTTGACGCTGATCCGGTACCACGGCTTGCCCGGCGCATCGGACAGCGAGTAGTGGCGACGGGTCGGCGCCCCGTCGATGGTCAGCAGCAGCGTCAGGTACTGGCCCGGCCGGAAGGCGGGCAGCACGCCGCCGTCCGCGGGCTCCAGGTAGAACGAGGTAATGATCTCGCTCTCCTGCACCTTGCGCGCGATGCGCAGGCCGCGCGTTCCGCGCCAGCCACCGGGCTGGGCGGCGTTGTCGCGGTAGACCGCCTCCTCGGCATCGATCAGGATCTTCGCCAGTACGCCATAGGCCTCACCCCAGGCGCCGACGATGTCGTCGGTCGCCGCTTCGCCAAGCACGTCGCGGATCGCCTGCAGCAGGCAGCCGCCGACGATCGGGTAGTGCTCGGGCTGGACGCCCAGTGCGGCGTGCTTCTGCACGATCCGCGGCAGCGCGCCGGCCAGCGCGTCGAGCTGGTCGATATGGCTGGCGAAGGCGAGCACCGCGCCGGCCAGGGCGCGTGCCTGCGTGCCGTGCACCTGGTGGGCCTCGTTGAAGAAGGCCTTCAGTTCCGGATGCCGGGTCAGCAACAGACGATAGAAGTGTTGCGTGATCGCTTCGCCGTGCTGCTTCAGCACGGGCACCGTGGCCTTGACCAGCGCGATGGTATTCGGGGACAGCATGAAAACGCTCCTGTGGTTGGACGTCGAGAGGTACCTTGTCATATCAAGCGGCATGCCAGGGGGGACACCGAGCGCAAACCCTTGATTCTTATGGCATCATGCAATGCAGTTGTCCAAATGACTACGCGTCATGCGTTGTCCGAATGACCACGTTGTTGTCCACATGACCACGAATTCCGATTTCCCCACGCCCGCCGACGAAGGGCGCTTCCGCCAACTGCTGGCCGCCGCCCGTGGCATCGTCCGGTGCGATGCCGCGGCGCTGCTGCGCTTGCAAGGAGAAGTGCTGGTGCCGGTCGCCGTCCACGGCCTGAGCGACGACGCGCTCGGGCGGCGCTTCCCCGTCTCGGCTCATCCACGCCTGGCGCAGCTGCTCGACAGCGAGGACGGCGTGCGATTCGCCGCCGATTGCGGCCTGCCGGACCCGTACGACGGGCTGATCGAGGGACAGCCGGACATCCTGCCGATCCACGACTGCATGGGCGCGCCGCTGCATTGTGGCGGCCGGCTGTGGGGCCTGGTGACACTGGACGCGCTGCAGCCCGGCGCCTTCGCCGACATCTCGGCGGCGCAGATGCAGGCGGTGGTGACGATGCTCGAATCCGGCATCGAGGCCGACGAGACGATCCGCGCGCTGGCCGAACGCGCGGCGCGCGAGCGCGAAATGAGCCGCGCGCTGCAGGCCCGTGGCCAGCCGCGCGAGCTCCTTGGCAAGAGCGCGGCGATGAAGCGGCTCAAGCAGGAAATCGACACGGTGGCGGCGTCGGATCTGAGCGTGCTGATCCTGGGGGAAACCGGCGTGGGCAAGGAACTGGTCGCACAACGTCTGCATGACCGTTCGGCCCGCCGCGACCGGCCGCTGGTGCAGATCAACTGCGCGGCGCTGCCGGAGACGCTGGCCGACAGCGAGTTGTTCGGGCACAAGCGCGGGGCCTTCACCGGCGCGGTACAGGACCGCGTCGGCAAGTTCGAGTTGGCCGACGGCGGCACACTGTTTCTTGACGAGGTGGGCGAGCTGCCGTTGCCGGTCCAGGCCAAGCTGCTGCGCGTGCTGCAGAGCGGGGAAGTGCAGCGGCCCGGCAGCGACCGGCTGCTGCGGGTCGATGTCCGCGTGCTGGCGGCGACCAACCGCGACCTCGGCAAGGCGGTGGCCGAGGGCCGCTTTCGCGCGGACCTGTATCACCGGCTGTCGGTCTATCCGTTGCGCGTGCCGCCGCTGCGCGAGCGCGGGCGCGACGTGCTGGCGCTGGCCGGCGGCTTTCTCGAGGAAAACCAGCACCGGCTCGGTGCGCGCAACCTTCGGCTGTCGCCGGACGCGGCGCTGGCGCTGATGGCGTATGCCTGGCCGGGCAATGTCCGCGAACTCGAACATCTGATCAGCCGGGCGGCGCTGCGCGCG
>NZ_JCBAJO010000355.1:0-3503 GCF_059772245.1 Cupriavidus sp. R6-3 | reverse complement strand
CCGGCCAGTGCGCCGGCCCCTGCGCCCACCAGCGCCCCGGCCAGCGCGCCGACCGCTCGCAGCTAAGGGCGCCGCGATGGAGCACTCCCGATTCAATCTGTCGCGCTGGGCGCTCGAGCACCAGGCGCTGACGCGCTATCTGCTGGTGGTGTTGCTGCTGGCCGGGCTGATGTCGTATTTCCAGCTGGGGCAGGACGAAGACCCGCCGTTCACCTTCCGCGTGATGGTGGTGCAGGCCTTCTGGCCCGGCGCCACCGCCGAGCAGATTGCGGTGCAGGTCACCGACAAGCTCGAACGCCAGCTGCAGGAAGTCCCCTACGCGGACAAGATCCGCAGCTTCTCCAAGCCGGGCGAGACCACCGTGATCTTCCAGCTGCGCGACGACGCGCCGGCGAAGGAGACCGCGCAGATCTGGTACACGGTGCGCAAGAAGATCGGCGATATCGCCGGCACGCTGCCGGCCGGCGTGCGCGGGCCGTTCTTCAACGACGAGTTCGGCGATGTCTACGGCACCATCTACGCGCTGTCCGCCGACGGCTTCACCTACAAGGAACTGCGCGAATATGCCGACCTGGTGCGCCAGCAGCTGCTGCGCGTGCCGTCGGTCGCCAAGGTGTCGCTGATCGGCCTGCAGGACGAGAAGATCTATATCGAGTTCAACCAGACCCGCTTCGCGCAACTCGGGCTGGACCTGAACGCGATTGCCGACCAGATCGCCGAGCAGAACAACCTGACCGCCAGCGGCGTGCTGGTGACGCCCAGCGACAACGTGCAGGTGCGCGTGTCGGGCCAGTTCGCCGATGTCGGCGACCTGCGCAATATGGTGCTGCGCGGCCCCAACGGCGCGGCGAACATCCGGCTCGGCGATATCGCGCGCGTCTATCGCGGCTACGTCGATCCGCCGGCGCCGCGCATGCGCTTCAACGGCAAGGACGTGATCGGCCTGGGCATCTCGATGGAGAAGGGCGGCGACATCATCGCGCTGGGCGAGGCCCTGCGCGCCGAGGCCGACACGCTGCGCAAGCAGCTGCCGGTCGGCATCGAGATGGAGCAGGTGCAGGACCAGCCGGAGGCGGTCAAGCGTTCGGTCGGGGAGTTCGTGCGCGTGCTGATCGAGGCCGTGGTGATCGTGCTGGCGGTCAGCTTCATCTCGCTGGGCCTGCACACCAAGCCGCTGCGGCTCGACGCGCGCCCCGGCCTGGTGGTGGCGCTGACGATCCCGCTGGTGCTGGCGGTCACGTTCCTGTTCATGAACGTGTTCGACATCGGCCTGCACAAGGTCTCGCTGGGCGCGCTGATCATCGCGCTCGGACTGCTGGTCGACGACGCCATCATCGCGGTCGAGATGATGGTGCGCAAGCTGGAGGAGGGCTTCTCCAAGATGGAGGCCGCGACCTTCGCCTACACCTCGACCGCGATGCCGATGCTGACCGGCACGCTGATCACCGCCGCGGGCTTCCTGCCGGTGGGTCTCGCGCGTTCGACGGTCGGCGAATACACCTTCGCCATCTTCGCGGTGACGGCGCTCGCGCTGGTGCTGTCGTGGCTGGCGGCGGTCTATTTCACGCCGTATCTGGGCTACCTGCTGCTGAAGGTCAAACCGAGCGAGGGCGGCCATCACGAGGTGTTCGACACGCCGTTCTATGCGCGCTTCCGCCGCGCGGTGGACTGGTGCGTGGACTGGCGCAAGACCGTGATCGCGATCACGCTTGGGACCTTCGCGCTCGGCATCTTCGCCTTCCAGTTCGTCGAGAAGCAGTTCTTCCCCGATTCCAGCCGGCCCGAGCTGATGGTCGAGATGTGGCTGCCCGAGGGCGCCAGCTTCGCGCAGAGCGAGGCCGAGGCCAGGCGCTTCGAGGCGGCGCTGCGCGGCGATGCCGATGTCGGCAGCATCACCACCTTCGTCGGCACCGGCGCGCCGCGCTTCTATCTGCCGCTGGACCAGATCTTCCCGCAGAGCAATGTGGTGCAGCTGATCGTGCTGCCGGTCGACGTCGAGGTGCGCGAGCGGCTGCGCCAGCGCATCATCGCGCTGCTCGCAAGCGACTTCCCGCAGCTGCGCGGCCGCGTCAAGCTGCTGCCGAACGGGCCGCCGGTCGCCTATCCGGTGCAGTTCCGCGTGATCGGGCCCGAGGCGGCGGGGGTGCGGCGGATCGCGGATCAGGTCAAGGCGATCATGAGCGCCAATCCGAATACGGTCGGCGTCAATGACAACTGGAACGAGAACGTCAAGGTGCTGCGCCTGGACATCGACCAGGAAAAGGCGCGCGCGCTCGGCGTGACCACCAATGCGATCGCCCGCGTCACGCAGACCGTGCTGACCGGCGCGCCGGTCGGCCAGTATCGCGACGGCGACAAGCTGATCGACATCGTGATGCGCTCGGCCCGGGACGAACGCGAGGCGCTGGCCGATCTGCACAACGTGCAGGTGCCGACCGCCAGCGGGCGCGCGGTGCCGCTGACGCAGGTTGCGCGCATCGGCATCCGTTCCGAGCCGGGCATCGTCTGGCGCGAGAATCGCGATTTCGGCGTGACCGTGCAGGCCGACGTGGTCGACGGCATCCAGGGACCGACCGTGACCGCGCAGATCAACCCGCAGCTCGACAAGCTGCGCGCCGAGCTGCCGGCCGGCTACCTGATCACCGTGGCCGGCGCCGAGGAGGAGAGCGGCAAGGCGGGCGCGTCGATCGCCGCGCAGCTGCCGCTGTGCGTGTTCCTGATCTTCACGCTGCTGATGCTGCAGCTGCACAGCTTCTCGCGCGCGGTGATGGTGTTCCTGACCGGCCCGCTCGGGTTGATCGGCGCCGCGGCGACGCTGTTGCTGCTGCAGGCGCCGATGGGCTTCGTTGCCCAGCTGGGCATCACCGCGCTGGTCGGCATGATCATCCGCAACTCGGTGATCCTGGTCGACCAGATCGAGCAGGACATCCGCGCCGGCGTGCCGGCCTGGACGGCGATCGTCGAGGCCGCGGTACGCCGCTTCCGGCCGATCATGCTGACCGCGGCGGCCGCCGTGCTGGCGATGATCCCGCTGTCGCGCTCGGTGTTCTGGGGGCCGATGGCGGTCGCGATCATGGGCGGCCTGCTGGTCGCCACGGTGCTGACGCTGCTGTTCCTGCCGGCGCTGTACGCCGCCTGGTTCCGCGTGCGCCGGCCGGAGGAGGCCAGCGGCGTGATGGCTTGATCGGGGCGTGATCGCGGCCTGATCGCAGCCTGGTCATGGGCTGCCCGGGGGACTGGATTCGCGCCGAACCATGCGCTACAATCCGCGGTCTTTGCCGGGCAGCGGTGCAACGCCGCAGGCCGGTCGGAGAAGCAGGGGGGGCGCATGCAGTTCCGGTCGCCTCCTTTGTTTTTTCGGCCTTGATGCCCGACAGACCGCGGAGCCTCCCGTCAGGGCGGCACCGCTTGGACCGCGAGGGTGGCGAAATTGGTAGACGCACCAGGTTTAGGTCCTGACGCCAGCAATGGTGTAGGGGTTCGAGTCCCCTCCCTCGCACCAC
>NZ_JCBAJO010000354.1:0-3520 GCF_059772245.1 Cupriavidus sp. R6-3 | reverse complement strand
GGCCACGCCGGGACGCTGGTCGCGCGGCGACATCTATCGCGTCAAGCTGGAGATCGACGCGCAGGCCGACATGACCTGGGTCGTGGTCAGCGATCCGGTGCCCGGGGGCGCCACCATCCTCGGCAGCGGGCTGGGCCGCGATTCGCAGATCGCCACGCGCGGCGAGCGCCGCACCGGCGCCTGGCCGGCCTTCAGCGAGCGCACGCCGCAAGCCTACCGCGAGTACTACGCCCATCTGCCGAAGGGCACGGCGACCATCGAATACACCGTGCGGCTGAACAACGCCGGCGAGTTCGCGCTGCCGCCGACGCGCGTGGAGGCGATGTACGCGCCCGAGGTGTTCGGTGCCGCGCCCAATGCGCGCCTGACCGTGGGGCAGCGTCCGTGAGCGATGTCCTGGAACGGCGCGGCTGGACGATGCCGCCGCGGGTGCGCGAATGGTGGATGGCCGGCGCGGTCGCCGGCACCATCTACGGCACGCTGCTGGTCAGCGCCGCGCTGGAGCTGCCGCCCGGCACGCCGCTGACGGGCAGCTTCGCCTGGCAGCCGGCGTGGAAGACCGCGATGGTGCTGCTGCTGGCGCGCGCGGCGTGGTTCCATCCGCTACGCCGCGAGCGCCGCTGGCTGATCGCCGCGCTGCTGTTCTCCGCGAGCGGCGATCTGTTGCTCGCGGTACCGTGGCTGCCGTTCTCCTTCGTCGGCGGGCTGGGATTCTTCCTGCTGGCGCATCTGGCCTATCTTGCTCTGCTGTTGCCGCTGTTGGGCGACGACCGCCCGCACCGGCTGCTCGCCTGCGGCGCGGTGATCGGTGCGGTGGGCACGCTGCTGGGACGCTTCTGGCCCAACCTTGGCACGCTGACGGTCGAGGTCTGCGCCTATGTCGTCGCGCTGACCGCGATGGCCTGCGCGGCGCTGCTGGCGCGGCTGCCGACGCCGCTGGCCGCGCTCGGCGCGCTGTGCTTCGTCGTGTCCGACGCGCTGGTCGGCATCGCGCGCTTCCTGTCGCCGTTCGATCGTTTCGAACTGGGCATCTGGTGGACCTATGCCGCGGCGCAGGTGCTGCTGGTCGCGGGCATCGTCGCGGGGCGGCGGCCATGAGGCAGGGGACGGGTTCGCTGGGCTCGTTGCGGGTGGCCAGGGCCCCGGCACTGCCGCGGGCGCTGCCAAGTTCTCTGTGGTTCGGGATGCGGTTCGTGCTGCTGTTCGCGGTCTTGATCGCGTTCTTGTTCGCGATACCGTCCGCGCCGGCGTCCGCCGAGGCGCTGCCCGGCTTCGAGCAGGTGCGCGAGCGCTACCGCAGCGCCGACGTCATCGTGCGAGACCGCCATGGCGAGCCGGTCGCCACCGTGCGGACCGATTTCAGCGCGCGGCGCGGGCAATGGGTGTCGCTCGACGAGATCTCGCCGGCGGTGCGCACCGCCATCGTGCTGTCGGAGGACCGGCGCTTCTACCAGCACAGCGGCGTCGACTGGCAGGGCGTGGCCGGCGCGGCCTGGGCCAATCTGTGGAACACGCGCACGCGCGGCGCCTCGACGCTGACGATGCAGCTGGCGGCGCTGCTCGACGACGATCTGCGCCGCGGCGCGGGCGGACGCAGCGCGGCGCAGAAGATGAGCCAGGCCTGGCGCGCGGCGCGGCTCGAACACGGCTGGAGCAAGAGCCAGATCCTCGAGGCCTATCTGAACCTGGTGCCGCTGCGCGGCGAACTGGTCGGCCTGTCGGCGTTGTCGCACGCGCTGTTCGGCAAGCTGCCGAGCGGACTCGATGCGCGCGAGGCGGCGCTGGCGGTGGCGCTGGTGCGCGCGCCCAATGCCGCGCCGGCGCGGGTCACGCAGCGCGCCTGCCAGATCCTGCGGGAGATGGGGCAGCCCGCGGGCTGCAGCGGACTGGACGGCTTCACGCAACTGGCGCTGGCGCGCGCCGCGATGCCGCCGTCCGGTCCGGGCCGCGCGCAACTGGCGCCGCACCTGGGCCGGCTGCTGGTCGATCGGGTCGTGCAGGGCGCACCGGGTGCACTGGGCGCACCGGCAGTACCGGGAGCACCGGGAGCACCGGGAGCACCGGGCGTGCGAGGCGCGGCACGGACGCCGCCGGCCGCGATCGATTCGACGCTGGACGCGGGCGTGCAGCGGCTGGCGATGGCCAGCCTGCAGCGGCATCTGCGCGAACTGGCCGGACGGCATGTCGAGGACGGCGCGGTGGTGGTGCTCGACAACGCCAGCGGCGACGTGCTGGCCTACGTGGGCTCGTCGGGCGCGTTGTCGGGGGCCGCGCAGGTCGATCATGCGGCCGCGCTGCGCCAGGCCGGCTCGACGCTCAAACCCTTCCTGTATGCGCAGGCGCTGGAGGAGCGGCGCCTGACCGCCGCCTCGCTGCTGGACGACCGGCCGGTCAACCTGCCGACCGGCGGCGGCCTCTACATCCCCCGCAACTACGACGGCCGCTACGGCGGCTGGGTCAGCATGCGCGCGGCGCTGGCCGCTTCGCTCAATGTGCCGGCGGTGCGCACGCTGGTGATGGTGACCCCGCACCGCTTCCATCGGCGCCTGGTCGCGCTCGGGCTGCCGCTGACCGAGGCCGGCGACTACTACGGCTACAGCCTGGCGCTGGGCAGCGCCGACGTGTCGCTGCTGACGCTGACCAATGCCTACCGGACGCTCGCCAACCAGGGCCGGCAGGCGTCGGTGCGGATGCGGCTGGCCGAGCCGGCGCCCCGGCCGGTGGCGGTGATGTCGGCGGCCGCGACCCATGTGATCGGCGACGTGCTGTCCGACCGGCATGCACGCGCGCGCACCTTCGGCCTGGACAGCCCGCTGACCACGCGCTTCTGGACCGCGGTCAAGACCGGCACCAGCAAGGACATGCGCGACAACTGGTGCATCGGCTGGTCGCAGCACTATACGGTCGGCGTCTGGGTCGGCAACGCCAGCGGCGCGGCGATGCGCGATGTGTCCGGCGTATCCGGCGCGGCGCCGGTCTGGCACGACGTGATGGCCTTCCTGCATCGGGATCGCGCCAGCCGGCCGCCCGCACTGCCTACAGGCGTCGAACGCGTGCCGGTGCGGTTCGAGGGCGTACCCGAGCCTGCGCGCGAGGAGGTGTTCCTGGCCGGCACCGCGGTGCCGGTGGTTGCCGTCGGCAGCCATCACCAGGGCGCGCCGGCGGGGCGGACGGCAGCGCCGAGTGCGGCGCCGAGCGCTGCGCTGAATGCGGCGGCGAATACAGCGTCGGGTGCAGCGTCGAGTGCCGCGCGGACGGCGGCAGACCCCGGCCGCGGCGCGGCGATCGCGAGCCCGGCCGATGGCACCGTCTTCGCGCTCGATCCCGATATTCCGCCGCAGGCGCAACGCGTCTGGCTGCATGCCGAAGATGTCGCCGGCCGCACCGCCCAGGGAGTGGCCTGGCGGCTCGACGGCAAGCGGCTCGGCCCCGGCGGCAAGCTGGCCTGGCTGCCGTGGCCGGGACGGCATCGGCTCGAGCTGGTCGATTCCGGTGGCACGGTGATCGATATGGTACGCAT
>NZ_JCBAJO010000353.1:0-3568 GCF_059772245.1 Cupriavidus sp. R6-3 | reverse complement strand
GGCCGAGGAGCACGAGGCCATGCATCGTTTCGACCAGCCGTCATGGGCACGGCTGGCGAGCGGCTTCCATCTGCGCATCGCCGCGCTGGCGCGCAATCCGGTGCTGCAGCGCTATCTGACGGAGCTGGTGTCGCGCTGCTCGCTGATCGTCGGCCTGTACGAGCCGCCCGGCCATGCGCCATGCGAGCACGACGAGCACGCGGCGATCGTCGACTGCATCGAGAAACGCGATGCGGCCGGGGCCATCGGCAGGATGGACGCGCACCTGCGCGAACTGGAGCAGCGCATCGAGACCTCGCGCATGCAGGGCGAGAAGAGCCTGGCCCAGCTGCTCGGCCTTTGACACAACACAAACGAGGCGTTCGCGCCAACATGGAAATCGATTTCGACGCCATTACCGAATATCAGCGCTACAAGCTGATGGCCAGCCTGATCGTGCCGCGGCCGATCGCCCTGGTGACCACGCTGGGCGCGGACGGCACCGCCAATGCCGCGCCATTCTCGATGTTCAATATGCTGGGGGAGGAGCCGCCGATCGTGATGATCAGCGTCAACCGCCTGGCCGATGGCGCGCTGAAGGACACCGCGGCCAATATCGTGCGCTCCGACGAATTCGTCGTGCATCTGTGCGACGAGGCCATGGCCGAGCGGATGCACCGCTGCGGCGAGCGGCTGCCGCCGGATGTCAGCGAACTGGCGCACGTCGGCCTGACCGCGGCGCCCAGCACGCGCATCGCGCCGCCGCGGATCGCCGAGGCACCGGTCGCGTTCGAATGCCGGCTGTGGGAGACGCTGGAGACGGAGAGCCGCCAGATCTTCATCGGCCGCGTGCTGGGGCTGCATGCGAGAGACGGTTTGATCGACACCGAACGCTGGCGCGTCAGGTTGCAGGAGTATTTCCCGGTCGGGCGGTTCGGCGCGAGCTTCTATGTGACCACGCGCGACCGTTTCTCGCTGGAGCAGGACGCCGGCAAGCCGACCGCGTCGACCCCGATCGACGAGATGTGACAGGGGCTATCCCCGCGCCTTGCGCCGTGGCTGGTGCTGGGGCTCGGGCTGGACGGCATCCTTCTTCGCCGCAGCCTTCTTCGCTGTGACCGTCTTCGCCGCAGTCTTCTTCGCTGTGACCGTCTTCGCCGCCGCCTTCTTCGGTGCCGCCTTCTTCGGTGCTGCCTTCGTCGGTGCCGAGCTCTTCGCCGCGGGCTTGCGCCTGGCCGGCGCCGCGTTCGCCAGCCGCAGCGTGGCCTCCACCGCCTCGCGCGCCCAGGGCTCCATCTCGCCGGCTGACTCCAGGCACTGGGCCGGCAGGCTCAGGTAGTGCCGCATCACCACCTCCTTGTCGCGGCTCCGATAGCTGAAGGGCTCGCAGCCTTGCGCCTCGAATCGCGGCAGCGTGACCGCGTCGGCCTTTAGATAGCAGCGGCCATCGGTCACCAGGCCGAACATCAGCCCGTCGTAGTACAGGCCATGCCCGCCGAACATCCGCTTCGCCGTGATCGGGCCGATGCGGGCGGCCAGCGGCGCCATCAGTTCGAGCAGATGGTCGACGAAGGGATCCGGACGACGGGCTGACGTGGACATGGGGGACTGGCGGGGTGGCATGCGATCCGGCGATGTTAGCACCGCCCGCACCGTGCCCAGGGGGGATGCGCCGCCGCGCGAATGCTGCTAGCCTGACGCGGCCGGCGGCCGATGTTCCCGCAGCGGTCCGCCGCGAGCAGGATGCATGGAACGAACTCGGAACGAGCACAGAATGCGCACAGGATGCGCACAGAACAGGCACAGGAGACAGCAGCATGACGCTAGACCAGCAGGCGGCGATCCGCCGCGCGCATCAGCATGGCGTGGGAGACATCCTGCGGCGCTCGGCCCAGCGCACGCCCGACAAGACCGCGATCGTCTGCGGCGACGTGCAGTGGAGCTACCGCGATTTCGACCAGATCTGCGACCGCCTGGTCGCGGCCCTGTCGCAGCAGGGCATTGCCGCCGGCGACCGCGTCGCCATCCTGTCGCGCAATTCGCACGCCTTCGCGGCGATGCGGTTCGCGCTGGCCCGCATGGGCGCGGTGCTGGTGCCGATCAATTTCATGCTCAATGCCGGCGAGGTCGCCTACATCCTGCGCAGCTCGGGCGCGCGCACGCTGCTGGTAGGCGCGGGTTTCGAGGCGCTGGCCGTGGCCGCGGTCGAGCAGGGCGCGGCCGATGGCGTGCAGATCGGCCTGCAGATCTGGCTGCCCTCGGAGGACCAGGCCGACGGCGCGCCCGAAGGCATGCTGCGCTTCGACGATCTGCTGATGGCCAGCGCACCAATACCGGACATCGCGCCGGTCGATCCGCGCGCGCTGCTGCAGATCATCTACACCAGCGGCACCGAGTCGCTGCCCAAGGGCGCGATGTTGAGCCACGAGGCAGTGCTGTGGGAGTACGTCACCTGCATCGTCGAGGGCAATATGCAGGCCGACGACGTGGTGCTGCACGCGCTGCCGCTGTATCACTGCGCGCAGCTCGATGTATTCCTCGGCCCCGCGGTGTATCTGGGAGCGACCAACATCATCACGGGCCAGCCGCGGCCCGACGTGATCCTGCCGCTGATCGCGCGCCATCGCGTCAATGCGTTCTTTGCACCGCCATCGATCTGGATCGCGCTGCTGCGCTCGCCGCTGTTCGAGGGCGCCGACCTCGGAACGCTGGCCAAGGGCTACTACGGGGCGTCGATCATGCCGGTCGAGGTGCTGAAGGAAATGCAGCGCCGCATGCCGGGCGTGCGGCTGTGGAACTTCTACGGCCAGACCGAGATCGCGCCGCTGGCGACCGTGCTGCATCCCGACGACCAGCTGCGCAAGGCCGGCTCGGCCGGCAAGCCGGCCCTCAATGTCGAGACGCGCATCGTCGACGACGAGATGCGCGATGTCGCGACCGGCGAGATCGGCGAGATCGTCCATCGCTCGCCGCAACTGCTGGACGGCTACTACAACGATCCCGAACGCACCGCGGAGGCCTTCCGCGGCGGCTGGTTCCATAGCGGCGACCTGGCCGTGCGCGACGAGGAGGGCTACATCACGATCGTCGACCGCAAGAAGGACATGATCAAGAGCGGCGGCGAAAACGTGGCCAGCCGCGAGGTCGAGGAAATGATCTTCCGCATCCCCGAGGTGTCCGAGGTCGCGGTGATCGGCCTGCCCGATGCCTACTGGGTCGAGGCGGTGACCGCGGTGATCGTGCTCAAGGAAGGGCAATCGCTGTCCGAGCAGCAGGTGATCGACTTCTGCAAGGCCGGCATGGCGCATTTCAAGGTGCCCAAGCGCGTGATCTTCGCCGATGCGCTGCCGAAGAACCCCAGCGGCAAGCTGCTCAAGCGCGAACTGCGCCGCCGGTACGAGGCGCAGGCATGAGCACCGGCGAGCCGACCCCCGACGCCTACTTCGACGCCGTCTACGCCAACGGCGACGATCCCTGGCACTACCGTACGCGCTGGTTCGAGGCGCGCAAGCGCGCGCTGCTGCTGGCGATGCTCGATCGGCCGCGCTATCGCTCGGCCTTCGAGCCCGGCTGCGCCAATGGCGAGATG
>NZ_JCBAJO010000352.1:0-3575 GCF_059772245.1 Cupriavidus sp. R6-3 | reverse complement strand
CGACGCCGCTCCCGCCGCTGCCGCGGCAGCGGCGCCGTCCGGCAGCGGCACCAATCCATCCGCGTCCACCACCTCATCCTGACAAGGGGGAAGTTTGTGAGTCAGCCTGAATCCGGGGTAGCGCGCAACCGCGCCGACGAGATCAACAGCGACGGCACACAGCAGGGCGGGCGATATTGCCCGCCTTCGCTATCGCTGGGCATGATCGGCAACTGCGCCTTCTCGGCGCTGGTCGATTCGCGCGGCCGCATCGTCTGGTGCTGCCTGCCGCGCTTCGACGGCGATCCGGTCTTCAACGCGCTGCTGGACCCAAGCGAGAACGCCGGCCACTTCTCGATCGAGATCGAGGACTTCGCCGAATCGCGCCAATGGTACGAGCCGAATACCGCGGTGCTGCGCACGCGCCTGACCGACCGTCACGGCAATTGCCTCGAAATCACCGATTTCGCGCCGCGTTTTTTCCGCCTCGGCCGCTATTTCCGTCCGCTGACGCTGGTGCGGCGCATCCGCCCGGTCAAGGGCGCGCCGCGCGTGCGGGTCTGCATCGCGCCGCGCTTCAACTGGGGCCGCACGGTGCCGCAGACCTCGCGCGGCAGCAGCCACGTCCGCTTCGTCGGCGACGACATGACGCTGCGCATGACCACCGACGCGCCGCTGACCTATGTGATGGCCAACACGCCGTTCCTGGTCACGCAGGGCATGAACTTCATCCTCGGCCCCGACGAGACGCTGCAGCACGGCGTCGACGAGACCGCGCGCGACTTCGAGCAGGAGACCATCTCGTACTGGAAGCTGTGGACGCGCCGGCTGGCGGTGCCGCGCGAATGGCAGGACGCGGTGATCCGGGCCGCCATCACGCTGAAGATGTCGCTGTACGAGGAGACCGGCGCGATCGTCGCCGCGATGACCACCAGCATTCCCGAGGCCCCGCACAGCGGCCGCAACTGGGACTATCGCTTCTGCTGGCTGCGCGACGCCTTCTTCGTGATCCGCGCGCTCAACAGCCTGTCCGAAGTCGGCACCATGGAGGACTATCTGCGCTGGATGTCCAATGTGGTGATGCAGTCCAAGGACGGCCATATCCAGCCGCTGTACGGCATCGGCCTCGAACGCGAGCTGCCCGAGAGCGTGCTCGAACATGTCGCCGGCTACCGCGGCATGGGGCCGGTGCGGGTCGGCAACCAGGCGCAGGAACACTTCCAGCACGACGTCTACGGCAACGTGGTGCTCGGCGCCGCGCAGGCCTTCCACGACCACCGGCTGCTGCATCGCGGCGGCCCGGCCGAATACCGCGTGCTGGAGCAGGTCGGCGAACAGGCGGTGCGCGTGTTCGGCACGCCCGATGCCGGCATGTGGGAGTTGCGCACGCGCGCCCGGGTGCATACCTCGTCCGCGCTGATGAGCTGGGCGGCCTGCGACCGGCTCGCCAAGATCGGCGACGAGCTTCAGCTGCCGGCGCGCGCGGCCTACTGGCGCAAGCATGCGGACACGATGCGCGAGCGCATCCTGCGCGAATCGTGGAGCGAGGAACGCCAGGCCTTCGCCGAGAGCTTCGGCGGACGCGAGCTCGACGCCAGCGTGCTGCTGATGGCCGAGGTCGGCTTCATCGATCCGCGCGACGCGCGCTTCGTCGCGACCCTCGAACGGCTGGAAGAGGTGCTGTGCGACGGCCCCTACATGCGCCGCTACGAGGCGCCCGACGATTTCGGCAAGCCCGAGACCGCCTTCAACATCTGCACCTTCTGGCGGATCGATGCGCTCGCGCGCATCGGCCGCAAGGAACAGGCACGCGAGATCTTCGAGGCGATGCTGGCCGCGCGCAATCCGCTCGGCCTGCTGTCCGAGGACACGCATCCGGTTACCGGCGAAATGTGGGGCAACTTCCCGCAGACCTATTCGATGGTCGGCCTGATCAACGGCGCGATGCGCCTGTCGTCGCCATGGGACGCGGTGATCTGAGCCGGCCCCGATTCACCGGGCGGCGCGCGCCGGCGCGCCGCCACACAGGAGGCCTATGTCAAGACTGGTAGCGGTATCCAACCGCGTCGCCGACCCCCGCAATGCCGCCGCCGGCGGTTTGGCGGTGGCGCTCGGCGAAACGCTGAATGCCACCGGCGGGCTCTGGTTCGGCTGGAGCGGCCGGGTCGTCGAGACCGCGCAGGGTGGCACGCCCGGAGAAGGCGAACTGCATCTGCAGCATGCCGGCGACGTAACGCTGGCCACGGTCGACCTGAGCCGCGAGGACCACGACGCCTACTACCTCGGCTACAGCAACGGCGTGCTGTGGCCGGTGTTCCACTACCGCGTCGATCTGGCCGATTTCGACGCCGGCCATCTGAACGTCTACCGCCGCGTCAACCAGCTGTTCGCGCGCAAGCTGGCGCCGCTGCTGCGGCCGGACGACATGATCTGGATCCACGACTATCACCTGATTCCGCTGGCCGCGGAACTGCGGGCGATGGGATGCGGCCAGCGCATCGGTTTCTTCCTCCATATCCCGCTGCCGCCACCGCCGATCCTGACCACCATTCCGCAGCACGAATGGCTGATGCGCGCGCTGTTCGCCTACGACCTGATCGGCTTCCAGAGCCAGGCCGACCTCGAGCACTTCGCGCGCTACGCGCAGTCCGAGGCCGGCGCCGAGCCGATGGGCGACCACCGCTACCGCGCCTTCCATCGCACCGTGCGCGCGCAGGCGTTTCCGATCGGCATCGACGTCGACGAGTTCGTCTCGCTGGGCAAGGGCCACGAGGCCCAGGAAACCTACGAGATGATGATGGCCCAGTACGCGCGCCGGCGGCTGCTGCTGGGCGTGGACCGGATGGACTATTCGAAGGGGCTGCCGGAGCGGCTGAAGGCGTTCCAGGCGCTGCTGGCGCAGTATCCGGAGAACCGTTCGAGCGCCACGCTGATCCAGATCGCGGCGCCGTCGCGCGAGTCCGTCGACGCCTATGCCGATCTGCGCCGCCAGCTGGAGGGCATGTCCGGGGCGATCAACGGCGAGTATGGCGAGCTCGACTGGATGCCGATCCGCTATATCCACCGCACCACGTCGCGCCGGCGCCTGCCGGGGCTGTGCCGGGCGGCGCGCGTCGCGCTGGTGACGCCGCTGCGCGACGGCATGAACCTGGTTGCCAAGGAATATATCGCCGCGCAGGACCCGGACGATCCCGGCGTGCTGGTGCTGTCGCGCTTCGCCGGCGCGGCCGAGCAGCTCAAGGAAGCGCTGCTGGTCAATCCCTACGACATCCAGGGCACCGCGCAGGCGATCCAGCAGGCGCTGCACATGCCGCTGGCAGAGCGGCAGAGCCGCCATCAGAAGCTGCTCGAGAACATCCGCGCCCAGGACGTGCACTGGTGGAGCCGCGAATACCTGCGCAGTCTTGCGGAGAGCGATCAGGGGTGATGGGGCACTCCATCTTTTTTCCGTCGCCCCAACCCTCTCCCCCTGAGGAGGAGAGGGAGAACGCAATCAGCTAGCGGGCCGCGCCCGCAGCCATCAGCGCAGGTCCTCGGGCGTATCGACATCCCTGAAGGCGCCGTCGTGATCGGTCAGGATGCGTGTCACCGCCCGG
>NZ_JCBAJO010000351.1:0-3641 GCF_059772245.1 Cupriavidus sp. R6-3 | reverse complement strand
ACCACGCACCTCGAGGCCTTCGCGGCGGGACTGCCGCTGCGGCGGGTCTGGCTGCATTCGCGCACGGCGGACAAGGCCCATGCGCTGGCGGCCCACGCGCGCGGCCTGGGGCTGGAAGCCGAGGTGCTGGAATCCGCCGCGGGCGAGATCGAAGCGGTGTTGGACCGCGTGTCGATGGTGGTCACCGTGACGTCGAGCCGCACGCCGGTGCTGCCGGATCTGGATGCCGGCTGCTGGCGCGACGACCACTTCATCGCCGCGGTCGGGGCGTTCCGGCCGGACATGTGCGAGCTGCCGCCGGCGCTGTGCCGCGGCGCCGCACAGGCGGGGCGGCTGCTGGCCGATACGCTGTTCGGCATCGAGGACGAGGCCGGCGACCTGCTGCAGGCCGGCATCGACTGGGCCGCGGTGCAGCCGTTCGAGACGGCGATCCTGGCCGCGGATGCGATCCGCGCGCGCACCGGCAGTCCGCTGGTGTTCAAGAGCGTGGGCTATGCGCTGTGGGATCTGGCAGCGTGCGCCCTGGCGGTGCGAGGTATCAACGCATGACGCCGCGGAAGGCATCGGGGCACGACCCGGTGTCACATTCCTGAGACACTTCTGCCGCCTCTCTCCCCGCCGCGGTGGCCCTTCGGATACCGCTGATTGCGGTAAACCCTCAATTTAGTGGCGCCCCTCTACAAAATGTATCTAGATTGAAACGATGGCGGCATCCGCAGCGGGATAATGCTGCCCTTGCAGTTGAAAACCACGAAGGAGAGAGGATGTCGCACAAGAAAAAAATCCTGGTGGCTGTCGCGGCCATGGTAGTGGGCGGGGTTGCCCAGGCACAGTCGGCCGGCAGCACCGTCGTCAGCACGGGCTGGTTCCGCGTGATGCCGAACAGTTCGGCCGATCCGCTGACCATCGACAGCGTCGGCGGCCGCCCGGTCGGCACCCAGCGCCCCAATACCGGCGCCGATATCAAGGCCGCCAATACGCTGGGCCTGTCGATCGACCACTTCATCACGGACAACATCTCGGCCGAATTCGTGCTGGGCCTGCCGCCCAAGCACGACGTCGAGGGAGACAAGGGCTACGGCAAGTACGGCAAGCTGGGCACGGTGCGCCAGTGGAGCCCGGCGGTGCTGGTCAAGTACCACTTCCTGGAGCCCGCCGCGCGCCTGCGTCCCTATGTCGGCCTGGGCGTGAACTACACCTGGTTCAGCGACGAGACGATTACCAACCAGCAGTTCGTGCGCCAGGAGTTCGGCCCGAACGCCACCATGACCGCCAGCGCCAAGTCGTCGTGGAATCCGGTCTTCAACATCGGCGCCAACTACAAGATCAACGTGCGCTGGCACGTCGGCCTGTCGGTGTCCTACCTGCCGCTGGATACCCGCGCGACCTTCGTCACGCGCAACTCCGCGCTGGGCGGCGCCACCGTGGTGTCGCACACCAAGATCAAGATCGATCCGATCGTGACCTTCCTGAACGTCGGCTACCGCTTCTGAGCGTCGCCGACCGGCCGCGTCCGCGTCTCCCTGGAGCGCGGACGCGGTTCCTTCCGATCAGCCCTTGACCGGATAGCCCGCCGATTCGATGGCCTCGCGCACTTCCTGCGCATCGGCGTCCGATTCCACGCTGACCGCCTGCGCCGCGATATCGGCCGACACGCGGGCGTCGGGATCGACCTGCTTCACCGCGCGCGTGATCGCGCCCACGCAGTGATTGCAGGACATGCCTTCCACTTGAAACTGCATCATCGTCGAACTCCTCGGTATGGGTGGTGAATGCGGTGAATGGCGCCATTGTGAACCTTCCCATCATGTCAAGCGCAAGCCCCGACGCGCCGCATGGAGAACTGGCACTTCGGCCTTGACCTTCCTAGCATGGTAAGGTCCAGCATCCAGTGACAGGCTATGTCAACGAGGATGCCAACCGCCATGTCCACTTCTTCCATACCGCTGTCTCCGGCCCCGGCCGGCACGAATGCCACCCCGGCCGCGCCCGAATGGCGCCTGCCGATCGAAGGGATGACCTGCGCCTCCTGCGTGCGCCGGGTCGAGAATGCGCTGGCCAAGGTGCCGGGGGTGCGTTCGGTCGCCGTCAACCTCGCCACCGAGGAAGCGACCGTGCAGGCCGACAGCGCCGCGGTGCTGCCCGCCGCGGCGGACGCCATCGCCGCCGCCGGCTACGCGGTGCCCCGCACCGAGCTGGAGCTGTCCGTGCGCGAGATGACCTGCGCCTCCTGTGTCGGCCGCGTCGAGCGCGCCTTGCGCGCGGTGCCGGGCGTGGTCGATGCCCAGGTCAACCTGGCCACCGAGCGCGCCCTGGTGACGCTGGTCGGCGGCAGCGCGGCCGACATGCTGCCGGCGCTGACCGAGGCCGTGTCGCGTGCCGGCTATGCCGCCGAACCGGTGAGCGATGGGGTAGCCGATGCCGCCGCGGCCGCAGGGGCGCCGCCCGCGCGCACCGCCGACTTCTGGTCCGGACCCTGGTCGGTCGCGATCCCGGCCGCGCTGTCGCTGCCGCTGGTCGCGCCGATGGTGCTCGGCTGGTTCGGCATCGCGTGGAACGTGCCGGCGCTGTGGCAATGGCTGCTGGCCACGCCGGTGCAGTTCGTGTTCGGCTGGCGCTTCTATCGCGCCGGCTGGAAGGCGCTGCGCGCCGGCACCGGCAATATGGATCTGCTGGTGGCGCTCGGCACCTCGGCCGCCTACGGCCTGTCGCTGTGGCTGATCTGGCGCGGCGCCGCCGCCCATGGCGAGAGCCATCCGCACCTGTATTTCGAGAGCGCGGCGGTGGTGATCACGCTGGTGCGGCTCGGCAAATGGCTCGAGGTCCGGGCCAAGCGGCAGACCGCCGACGCGATCCGCGCGCTGGCCGCGCTGCGGCCCGATACCGCGCGGGTGCGCCGCGACGGCGTCGACACCACGGTGCCGCTGGCGCAGGTACGCGTCGGCGACGAGGTGGTGGTGCTGCCGGGCGAGCGCATTCCGGTCGACGGCGTGGTGATCGACGGCGACAGCCATGCCGACGAATCGATGCTGACGGGCGAGAGCCTGCCGGTGCCCAAGCATGTCGACGACCGCGTGACGGGCGGCGCCATCAACGGCGAGGGCCGGCTGGTGCTGCGCACCGCCGCGGTCGGCGCGGAAACGGTGCTGGCACGCATCATCCGCATGGTCGAACACGCGCAGGCGGCCAAGGCGCCGATCCAGCGGCTGGTCGACCGCGTCAGCGCGGTGTTCGTGCCGGTGGTGCTGGCGATCGCGCTGGTCACGCTGCTGGGCTGGGGCCTGGCGCTGGGTGACTGGCAGTCGGCGCTGCTCAACGCGGTGGCGGTGCTGGTGATCGCGTGCCCGTGCGCGCTGGGGCTGGCCACGCCGACCGCGATCATCGCCGGCACCGGCGCGGGCGCGCGGGCCGGCATCCTGGTCAAGGACGCCGAGGCGCTGGAGACCGCGCATCGCGTCAACGTGGTCGCGTTCGACAAGACCGGCACGCTGACGGTCGGCCAGCCCGAGGTGGTGGCGCTGCTGTCCGCGGAGGGAATGACCGGCGGCGGCGAGCGGCGTGACGACGCCTCGTCGCTGCTGCTGGCGCGGCTGGCCGCGCTGCAGGCTGGCAGCGAACATCCGCTGGCCCGGGCGGTGCTG
>NZ_JCBAJO010000350.1:0-3642 GCF_059772245.1 Cupriavidus sp. R6-3 | reverse complement strand
CCGTCCCCGGCGCCGTCCCTGCTGCCGTGCCTGCAGCCGTCCCAGGCGCCGACGCGGACGCGACCGACTGCAGCGGCCGCACCTTCTGGCCCGGCTTGAGCAGATGCACGCCCGCTGTGACGATGGTCTGGCCCGGACGAAGTCCGCTCCTGACCTCGATCTCGTTGCCGATCGGCTGCCCCAGCGTGACCGTGACCGGCTGCACCGTGCCGGCCGCGCCGTCGTAGACCCAGACCTGGTTCGTGCCCTGCTGCTGCAGCAGCGCGGTCAGGGGCACGCGCACCGCGGGCGACGCGCCGGTCCGCACGAAGGTGACCATCGCGGTCATGCCGAACTTCAGGTCGGCGGGCGGATTGGGCACCGTGATGCGCGCCGCGTAGGTACGCGTGACCGGGTCGGCGGCCGCGGCGATCTCGCGCACGCGGCCCGGCAGGATGCGGTCGGGCTCGGCCCAGGTCCGCACGCTGACGTCGCGGATGTCGCGCAGCCAATCGACCTGATCCTCGGGCAGGCCGATCGCGACCTCCTTCTCGGCGGTCTGCGCAACCCGCACCACCGACTGCCCGGCGCTGACCACCTGTCCCACTTCGGCATCGATCGCGGTGACCACGCCGTCGGCGTCCGCGGCCAGCACGGTATAGCCGGTCTGGTTGCTCTGCTCGCGCAGCGCGGCCTCCGCCTGGCGCAGCCGCGCGGCCGCGGCCTCGTAGCTGGCCTGCCGCCGGTTCTGCTCGGCCGCGCTGATAAAGCCCTTGGCGAACAGGTCGTTGTAGCGCTTCAGGTCGGCGGCCGCCAGGTCTCGGTCGGTGCGCGCCGCCTCGTACTGCGCGCGCGAGCCCTGCTCGGCCAGGTTCAGATCGGTCGGATCGAGCCGGGCCAGCGGCTGCCCGCGCCGCACCGTGGCGCCCACGTCGACCAGGCGCGCGGCGATCTTGCCGCCGACGCGGAAACCGAGACGGGATTCGATGCGCGGCCGCACGTCGCCGGAGAACTCGTAGGAGGACTGGCCGGTGGCGGACTGCAGCTGCAGCAGACGCACCGGCCGGACCTCCGGCGCGCGCTCGGGCTCGCGCGAGCAGCCGCCCAGTACCAGCACGGCACCGAGCAACACCGCGCCGACGATCGACGGCGAGGTCCTGAAAGCGTTGACGGCCGCGACTTCCGGCCCGGGACAAGGCACTGGCATGGGATGGCGATAAGACGGGTGCAACGGCATGACGAGAGGCGACGTGCGCCGGCACGGCCGGACTGGCGGCGAGCAGCAGCGCTGCCGCGCGACACGACGATGGCGCCGCCCCTGGGACGGCGGGTCCGGCAGTAAATAACCGGCCGGTCAGCAATATATCCAGCCGTTCGGGGTGCGTCAAACGCGACGCGACGAATCGACTGATTTGAGGACCGAAACCGGGGATTTACCCGCTATTTGGCGTCCGATGCGTGCCCGCATGCCCCCTATCGGTAGGGTGGAAAGCGGCACATGCGCGGCGTTTGCGTGGCTTCCAGGTGCCCGTGGGCGCGCCCGTGATTACAATGCTGCGGCCATGTCCAACCCCGGCGAGCCCGCCGCCGCCGACACGATCCCAATCCAGACCCCGATGCCGATGCCAACGCCGCCCTCCGCAGCCGCCCCCGACGGCCTGGCCATCGGCCACTACGAGAACTTCCCGGTCGCCAGCGTGCTGCTGCCCAGGCGGCTGCGCCGGCCGGTGGCGGTGATCTACCGCTTCGCCCGCACCGCCGACGATCTCGCCGACGAGGGCGATGCCACGCCGCAGGAGCGCCTGGCCGCGCTCGGCGCGCTGTCGGATGCGCTCGACCGCATCGACGCCGGCACCGATCCGGGCACGCCGATGATGCGCGCGCTGGCCGAGGTCATCGCCGAATACCGCTTGCCGCTGCCGCTGTTCCACGACCTGCTCGACGCCTTCCGGCAGGACGTGACCGTGCACCGCCATGCCGACTGGGACAGCCTGCTCGACTACTCGCGCCGCTCCGCCAATCCGGTCGGCCGGCTGATGCTGCATCTGTACGGCGCGGCCACGCCGGACCGCTTCGCGCGCGCCGATGCGATCTGCACCGGCCTGCAACTGGTCAACTTCTGGCAGGACGTCGCGATCGACTTCGCGCGCGGCCGCGTCTACCTGCCCGCCGACGCGATGGCGCGCCACGGCGTCGACGACGACGCGCTGGCCGAGGGCCGCTGCGACGCGCGCTGGCTGGCGCTGATGGAAGAGCTGAAGATGCGCACGGAGGCGATGCTACAATCCGGCGCTTCGCTCGCGCTGGACCTGCCGCGGACGGCGGACTGGCGCATCGGCTGGGAGTTGCGGCTGGTGGTGCAAGGCGGCCTGCGCGTGCTGGAACGCATCGAGGCCGTCGGCTACGATGTCTTCCGGCGCCGTCCGACGCTCGGGCCCGCCGACTGGCTGCTGCTGGCATGGCGGGCGGCAGCGCGCTACCGGACCGGCACCGCGCCGAGCAAGCCCGCTCATTGAGATCAGGCGTTGAACGCCGCCTGAGCCCGGACAGAGCTGGATCAAGCCGGATTGAGCCCAGATAAAGCCCCGAGTGTGTCCCTAGCGAGCCCGAGACCGGTGACGCCCGATCAGTACTGCCAAGACAAGGCCGCCCAGAGCGGCTCCAGCTTCTACTACAGCTTCCTGTTCCTGCCCCCGGAACGGCGGCGTGCCATCACCGCGCTCTATGCCTGGTGCCGCGAAGTCGACGACGTCGTCGACGAAACCCAGGACCTGACCGTCGCCCAGCAACAGCTGGCCTGGTGGCACGGCGAGCTGAACCGCCTGTTTGCCGGCGCCCCCACCCATCCGACCACGCTGGCGCTGCAGCCGCATCTGGCCTCCTGCGGCCTGACGCAGCCGATGCTCGCCGAGGTGCTGGAAGGCATGGAGATGGACCTGATGCAGACGCGCTATCTGGACGAGGCCGGCCTCGACCGCTACTGCCATTGCGTGGCCGGCGTGGTCGGCACCATGAGCGCGCGCATCTTCGGCTACCGCGACCCGCGCACGCTCGAATTCGCCGAGAAGCTCGGGCGTTCGCTGCAGCTGGTCAATATCATCCGCGACGTCGGCGAGGACGCGCGGCGCGGCCGCCTCTATCTGCCGGTCAATGTGCTGCAGCGCTTCGAGGTGCCGGCCGCCGACATCATGCAGGGCCGGCATTCGCCGCGCTTCGTCGCGCTGATGGCCTATCACGCCGAGCGCGCGCGCACCTTCTACCGCGAGGCGCTGGCGCTGCTGCCCGATACCGACCGCCGCGCGCAGCGTGCGGGGCTGCTGATGGGCGCGATCTACCACGCCCTGCTCGACGAGATCGAGGCCAGCGGCTTCCAGGTATTGAACCAGCGCATCTCGCTGACACCCATGCGCAAGCTGTGGATCGCATGGAAGACGTGGATACGCAACCGCTGAGCACCGCGATGGCAGAACGCCCCGCCACGCCCGACGCAGTGTCGCCGCAAGCCGGCGGCGCGGTCGACGCTGTGGGCGCTGTGGGCGCTGTGGGCGCTGTGGGTGCTGCGGGTGCTGCGGGTGCTGCGGGTGCTACGGGTGCTGCAGGCGCTGCGGATGCGGTGAGCTGGGTGGGCGCAGACGGCTCGGTGGGCATCATCGGCGGCGGCTG
>NZ_JCBAJO010000035.1:0-31751 GCF_059772245.1 Cupriavidus sp. R6-3 | reverse complement strand
GCGGGCGGCATTCAACGCGGCGTCGAGCACGGCCTGCGAGGGTTCGGCGGCAGCCAGCGCCTGGATCGCGCTGCTCAGGGCCTGGGCGTCGGTGGGCGAGGCGGGAAGCAGGTTCGGCAGAGGAGCCGTGCCCGCAGGTTGCATCGGCGCACCGGGCTGCTGTCCGTAGGGCCCCGTCGCGGACCCTGGAGTAGACGCGGCCCCACTCTGCAGTGCCCCGCCGGCGCCAGCCCCGGGATAAGGATGTCGGCCGATTCCCGCCTGCGGCTCGCGCGCCAGACTGGCCAATCCACGTTCGCCGGCGATCCATTGCGCCAGATGCGATTCATAGAACAGGCCGCTGTCCTGCACCAGATGCATCAGCGCCTGCCGAACCTGCGTGGTTCCCTCGGGCAGGCGCGTGGGCGGCACGGCCAGCAGCGGTCCGGCGCTGCGCAGCGGCGCGGCGGAGCCCTGCGCCAGCAAGGTAAGGATGGTACGGGCGGCGAAGCTCAGGGTTTCGCGGGTGGAGCCTGTCGGCGTGGTGGCCGGAGGCTGGCCCGGTGCGCCGGCGCGTACCGGCAGTTCGACGGCCCCGGTGGACGTGCCGTCGGATTGCCGCACCGTGGCGCCGCCGGGACTGGCGGTTGGAATCAGCGCGGCCAGCTTGTTGGCCGACACCTGCGCGCGCAGCGTGTTGGCATCGAGGCTTTGCCCTGACGGCGAACCGGGCGGCAGATGGATCGCGGTCATGGGGAGGGTTCCGGATGGTCCGCTGGGTCACCGGCTTGCCGGCGACGGCCAGCGGGACCCGGCATGGAGTCAGGCAGGGCTGCCGTAGGCGTGCGAAAGATTCTGGCGGCGGCGCGAGTCGCCCAGCAGCTGGCCCAGACGGGCCAGGTGCGGCAGCATCAGGTCGCGGATGCGGGCGTCGTACGCCAGGATCCGGTCGAGCAGCGCGTGGCGGCGCATCCGTTCTTCGGCCGAGACCGGAACGTTGTGCTCGAGCTCACGCAGGCGGTCCACGACGGCCAGGTAGACCTTCTGCACGTCGTTGAACGCGGTCCAGTTTTCCGCCTCGGCGGCTTCGAGCATCTGCTCGGACAGCACCAGCAGTTCCTCGTAGTTCAGCACGGTAGGAGAGACGTTGTGCATGATCAGTTCTCCTGCGCTTCGACGAGGACTTCGGACTGTCCGGGGACCGCCGCTTGCGCAGCGCTGTCGCCCGCTTCCGGTTCGCCGATCTGGGCCCATGCCGTCGCCAGGTTTTCCAGCAGCGCATCGACCTCGTTGAGCAGCGTGACATCGCTGCGCACATTGGCCAGCAGCAGGCGGCGGGTCATGTAGTCGTACAGCGCCTCGAGATTGGCGGCGATCTCTCCGCCGGTGCTGTGGTCCAGCACCGCGCGCAGGCCGTTGTCGACGATGTCGATCGCCTTCGAGATGGCCTGGCCGCGCCCCTGCACGTCGCCCGCATCGAGATGGAACTTGGCCCGTGCGATGGCCGAGCGCGCGCCGTCGTACAGCATGGCGATCAGCTTGTGCGGGCTGGCGCTCATGGCCCCGGTCTGCACGCCGACCCGGGCATAAGCGTTGATTGCTTGGCGCGCGTACATGATGGCGATCCTTGCCGTTGGTTACTTCTTGGTCTGGTTGGCGAGCGCTGCGAATTGCTGCGTCAGATAGCTGCTGGTCTGGTTCAGCTTGCTGACCAGCAGATCGAGCTGCGTGAACTGCGAGCGGTAGCGCTCGATGGTCGCGTTGACGCGGTCCTCGACCTGCGTGTAGCGGTCTTCCAGGTCCTTCAGCGTTTCGGTCAGGCCATCGGTGGCGACCTTGATCGCACCGTTGGTTTCATTCAGGTCGTCGATCGCGTCGGTGATCTGCTTGCCGTAGCCGCCGGCGCCGGTGGTGTGCGAGAACATCGAGGTCACGCCGCCCAGATTCTCGCTGATTGCCTTGGTCAGCTTCTTGTCGTCGACCTGCAGCGTGCCATCCTTGGTGAACGAGACGCCGATCTCCGACAGCGTAATGGTGCCGCCGTTGCCGTCCGGCTGCGGCACGTTCAGCATGCTGCGCAGGCTGGTCTGGATCGAGCGCAGCGTGCTGTCGCCGTTCAGCGCGGCGCTGCTGCCGGTGGTCGTGTCGAACGAGGTCAGCGACTTGGCGGTGCTCTGGATGTTGTTGTACGCGGTGACGAAACCCTGGATCGCGGCCTTGATCGCGTCGGTGTCGCGCGTCACGGTCAGGCTGGTGGTGCCGGTCTTGTTCAGCGTCAGCGTGACGCCCTGGGCCGCATCGGTGACGGTATTGCTCTGGCTGACGACGTCGATGCCGTTGATCTTCAGCTTGGCGTTGGTGGCCCGTACCGTTTCCTGCATGCCGCTCGGCTGCACCGCCTGGGTCGGATCGAAGCCGACCAGGTTGCTCAGCTCGGGGCTGTCCGCGGTAATCCGCATGCTGGACTTTTCGCCGGTGGTGTTCGAGGTCAGCACCAGCCGATAGGGCGTGCCGCTGCCGTCGTTGACGATGCTGGCGGTCACGCCGACGTTGGCCTGGTTGATCGCGTCGCGAATCCCTTGCAGCGTGTTCTGGCCCGGCTTGATCTCGACGGTCTTGGTGCGCGCGGCGTCGGCGGTGAAGCCCAGCGGATCGGTATAGCCGCCGGTACCTTCGTTGTAGCCCTGGCGTTCGCCGAATTCGAAGGTGATCTTGCCGGTGCCGATCGCGGTGGTCTGGCTGGCGACATTGGTGCCGACCAGCGATTGCGCCTGCGCGAGGCTGGTGACGTTGACCGAGTAGGTGCCCGGCACGGCGTTGGAGCCCGCCGCGGCCGTCATGATGTCGCCGGAACCGGCCACCGCCTTGGCGGCGCCAAAGGTCGCCGCATCGGCGAGCTTCTTCGCGGCGCTCTGGTAGGCCGACAGCACGCTGCTGAGCGTGCCGTAGGCGGAAAGCTTGGCTTGATAGCTCGAGGCCTGGGTCTCGAGCAGCTTCAGCGGCGCCTTTTCCGCGGTCTCGAGCTTCTCGAGCAGCGAGCCCAGTTCCAGTCCCGAGCCGATACCGATGTTGGAGATGGTAGCCATGGTCTTCTGCCTTTGTTGTTCAGCTTGTCTACGATGGGCGGGGCGTCATGCCGCCTGGCGGACGAACACGCCCTGCAGCCTGTCCAGCGCGCGGGCGAACCGCAGCACTTCCTCGGTCGGCATCTGACGGATCAGTTCGCCGGTTTCCTTGTCGATGACCTGGGTCACGACGCGGTTGGTCACTTCGTCGATCTCGAAGCGCAGGCCGATCGACGTGGTGCGCAGCACCTCGGTCAGCTCGCCGATCGCGCGGCGGATGTCGACCGCTGCCTCCCCGGCCTCGCCTTGAACGGCCGGCGAGATCGGCGCGATGGCCGGGGCCGCGCCGCCGGCGACCGTCGGCAATGCAGCCGCCGTGCTCTGCGGCACGGCTGGCAGGGCCACGCCGGAGGGCGTGGCGACGGGCGAGACGGAGGGAGGTGCCATGGTCGATTCCGCTTCGGTTCGGTTCGATCTGGGCGCTTCCGAAGAAACGCTTTGCAGGCAGCGAACTGCCTGCAAAGCATTCCCAGCGGAAGGCCGGGCCTTGCGGCCCGGCCTTCCGCGCCGTTGCGAATTAACGCAGCAGCGACAGCACGTTTTGCGTGGTCTGGTTGGCTTGGGCCAGCACCGAGGTACCAGCTTGCTGCAGGATCTGCGCGCGGGTCATGTTCGACACTTCCGTTGCGTAGTCAGCGTCCTGGATGCGCGAACGCGAAGCCGACAGGTTGGTCACCGTGGTGCCCAGGTTCGAGATCACCGAGTCGAAACGGTTTTGCACCGCACCCAGCGAGCTGCGCAGGGTGTCGACGTCAGCCAGCGCTGCGTCAAGCTTGGCCAGCGGGTTCGAGCTCGCGCCCGTGGTGATGCTGGACAGTTGGATGTTGGCGGTGTCGATCGCGAAGGCGGCGGTACCGGCGGTGGTCGTCACGTCGGCCGATTGCGGATCCAGAGCGATGTAGAACTCCTTCGCAACACCCGCTTCGACTTCGAAGCCCTTGGCCTTCAGCGTGCTGACTTCGGTCGCGTCGGCGGCCGTGATCGTCACGGTGGCGTACCAGTTGCCGTTGTCGTCCTTCTCGGCGGTGGCGGCCAGTGCCACGCTACCGGCGGCGATGCCCAGACGCGACGACAGGTCACCGGCGTTGGCTTCCGACACGGCGGTGGCGCTCACGTTGGTGGTGACACCGTAAGCAGCCTGGTAATCAGCGGCGACCAGAGCGGCCGGCGTGCCCTTCGGGCCCGACACGTTGAAGCCGTCCAGACCCAGGGTCTTGGCGGTGATTTCCTTCAGGTCGATGGCGATGATTTCGCCGTCGTTCGCGCCGACCTGGATGTTCATCTTGGTGTCCTTGGCCAGAACCTTGACGCCGTTGAACTGGGTCTGTTCCGAGACACGGTTGATTTCTTCCAGACGCTGCTTGATTTCGTCCTGGATCGATTGCAGGTCCGAAGCCGAGTTCGAGCCGGTCGCGGCTTGCACCGACAGTTCACGGATACGCTGCAGGTTGTTGTTGACTTCCGTCAGCGCGCCTTCGGTCGTCTGCGCCAGCGAGATGCCGTCGTTGGCGTTGCGCTGAGCCTGGGTCAGGCCCTTGATGTTGGCGGTGAAGCGGTTGGCAATCGCCTGACCAGCCGCGTCGTCCTTGGCGCTGTTGATACGCAGGCCCGAGGACAGGCGCTGGATCGCGGTGTTCAGCGCCGATTGCGACGTGTTCAGGTTGTTCTGAGTCATCAGAGACAACGAGTTGGTATTAATGACTTGCGCCATGGTACGACTCCTATTTGCAATGTTTTACGCATTCCGGCGGGTGCCGTAACGTTGGCTGCCTGCACTGCAGGGCGTGAAGTGCCTCCGTTGCCAAGGTTATCGACCGGGCTGCCGAAAGGTTTAGAGTGATCTTCAGGCGTCGGCGCGGAATGCTGTCATTGCAAGGCTGCGGGCGGCTCTGAACCAGGCTCAGGCGCGTCGCCGGGACCGCGTGCGGGGGGTGAAGAGGCCGACGAACTCGGGCGGCACTTCGTCCCGGGGCAGTTCGATCGGCTGCCCGTCGAGGTTGGCCGGGGTGATCGCCGCGATCGCGTGCTTGTAGACGATCTGGGGCGCCGGGTCGCCCGGGGCGGTGGCGAGCAACACCATATAGGTGTCGGCGCCCACCACGACCCCATGCAGGCGCACGCCGCTGGTCAGGTGGAGCACCACCGGATGCCGGCTGGCGCGGTGGAAAGCCAGTTGTCGGTCCTGCAGCTGACGGCCCGGGCGAATACTTCTGATTTCCTGAAACTTCACGACTTCTCCGGTCGAGCCCGATTGGGTTCTGTCGGCAGACAACGGTACGGGGATCGGGCGCGAGCCGGCGCGGATGCGGCGTGACGGTATCCGTATTGGCGAGAGCCTGATCGTGGCGAGGGATGAAACATTCGCTCTCGGTACCGGCGCGGGGGAAGCCATCGCGTGTCCTTGCGGCCGTGGGGCTTGTTGTTCGTGGATGTTCTGCCTCGACGGTCGGACTGGCGGTGCTGCCAGAAGAGAAGGGGAATACTTCGGCCCGGAGAGTAACAAATTTTTACAACTCGGGGAGCGAAGGGGCCTGTTCTGAGGTCTAGAGGTAAACCTCTAATTAAGTACTTGAATACATCTGCCGATATACGAAGCGGTTCTCCGCGTAAAGTGCCTTTTGAAGCGTGTCCGGAGCGTCGTGCGGCGCTCCGGGCCGCCTTCCATCCGAGTAGGTACTCACCTCGCCACTTTTTGGCATGCGCGGCTGACGTTGCTTCCTTGTTTTATTTGTAAAACAAAGTAAGCGTCACTATCGGCATTTACCCTGATGGAAACTGTATTTACACCTCATCTAAGCACCGCTATAGTCGGCCACGAGCCAATCGGCTCTAGCAGTCCTGGAAAGCCTACGAGCACCCCGCGCGTGGGCTTCTTTTTTTGCCCGCGTCCTGTGCAATGCCGGACGTCTTCGCCGCCTCAGGCGGAATACCGGATGCTCGACGTCAATTGGACACCTGTCCCGTCTCGAGCGATCGGTGGAGCTGACGGGGTTTTTGCCCCTTGTTTTTCATTTGGGCATGGCATCCGTGCCCACCGCTCGTTTTCCTGACATCTCCGCCTGACGCCCGAGGCCGGGCCCTATCCGGCTTGATCCCGCCGTATCGGTTTGCCCATCAAGAAAGCGCCCCCTTCTGCCGTTAGCGATGCACCGTCGCGCATGCGCGCGAGGCGTCGACTACGAGAGAAAAAGGGGGCGGTATGGGAAGATGGAAGCATTTCGGCATTGGCGCGCGGCTGGCGGGGGCCTTTGCCGCGATGGTGGCGCTGCTGGCCGTGGTGGCCGGTTTCGGACTGATCGCGCTTGGCGACATGAACGCGTCGATGCGGACGACCGTCGAGCAGCGTCTGCTGAAGGTGATGGAACTGGACGGCGTCAAGGAGGGCGCGCAGGCCATCGGCATCATGGTGCGCGACGCGGTGCTGACCGAGGATCCGGCCGTGGTCCAGCAGAACGTCGGCCGCGTCAACGAGCGCCGCAAGCAGATGAGCGCCACGCTCGACGAGCTCTCCAAGCTGATCGCCGCCACCGATAACGCCGGCCTGAAGCAAACCTTCGATGAACTGGGCAAGCATCGCGCCGCCTATAACGCCCAGCTGGACCAATTGCTGACGCAGTTGCAGGCTGGCGAGTTCGTCGCCGCGCGCGCCGGTTTGATCGTCACGCTGCCCGCGGCGCAGGCGGCGTACTTTGAACGCCTGGACACGCTGATCGCCTCGGGTCGCAAGATGGCCATCGAGGCGGTGGAGCAGGCCCAGGCCGACTATCTGTTCACGCGCAATCTGCTGCTCGCGCTCGGCGCGGTGTCCGCGCTGCTGGCCGTCGGCCTGGCCGTGGCGATCACGCGCTCGATCGCCGGACCGGCGCGGCAGGCGCTGGCTGCCGCCGAGGCGCTTGCGCAGGGCGACCTGGCCTTCGCCATCCGCGCCAAGGGCAACGACGAGATGGGCCGGATGCTGAAGGCAATGCAGCGCGCCTTCGCGGAGCTGTCCGTGCTGGTGCGCGGCATCCAGGGCGCCTCGGGCGCGATCGACGGCGCCACGCGGGAGATCGCCAAGGGCAACACCGACCTGTCGCAACGTACCGAGGAGCAGGCGGCCTCGCTGGAGCAGACCGCGGCCTCGATGGAGCAGCTGACCTCGACCGTGCGCCAGAACGCCGACAACGCCCGCCAGGCCAACCAGCTCGCCATGAACGCCTCGGCCGTGGCCGCCGAGGGCGGACGTACCGTGCGCAGCGTGGTCGAGACGATGCAGGGCATCTCGCAGTCGTCGGCCAAGGTGGCCGAGATCATCGGCGTGATCGAGGGCATTGCCTTCCAGACCAATATCCTGGCGCTGAACGCCGCGGTCGAAGCCGCGCGCGCCGGCGAACAGGGGCGCGGCTTCAGCGTGGTCGCGGCTGAAGTGCGCAGCCTCGCGCAGCGCAGCGCCGCGGCGGCCAAGGAGATCGGCGAGCTGATCAACCGATCGGTGGAGCAGGTCGAAGTCGGTGCCCGCCAGGTCGAGCAGGCTGGCGGCACCATGGACGGCATCGTGGAAGCCGTTCGCCGCGTGACCGACATCATGGGCGAGATCTCGGCCGCCAGCGCCGAGCAGTCGACCGGCATCGAACAGGTCAACCGCGCGATCGCGCAGATGGAAAGCGTGACGCAGCAGAACGCCGCGCTGGTCGAACAGGCGGCGGCCGCCGCCGAGAGCCTGCAACAGCAGGTCGCCGGGCTGGTGCAGGACGCGGCCAAGTTCCGCGTCGAGGCGTCGCCCGCTGCATTGCCGCGTGCCGCGGAACCGGTCCGGGAACGGGCGCTCGCCATGGCGGCGCCGTTGGGGAAGTCGTCGGCGCAAGGGGTCATGTCGACCGCGGCGCGGAGCGAGCCCGCTGCCGACAGGCGCCACCGCGAATCCAGAGCCGGCAGTGCCGCCGCAACGCCTGCGAAGGCCCGACCCGCGGCGCTACGGCCGTCCGCCTTGGCGACGGAAGCTTCCGGTGCTGGGGCCGACGACTGGCAGAGTTTCTGAACATATCTCGCCAGGCGAAAGCAGGCCGATGGCATAGCTCATAGCTCCCAGGACCACTGCGATCCTCCGTTTGTCGCGCACAATCGACAAGCAAAGGAGGCCAGAAATGAATCGCGCTTTAATAGGCAATGCCATTCGCCAGCAACGAATGGCGCTTGGCTTGACGCAGCAGATGCTGGCCAGGATGGCCGACATCTCTCGACAGACCGTGAGCGGCATCGAGCATGGCCGTATCAACTTCACGCTCGATATGCTTGGTCGGTTGGGCGATATCCTGGGGCTAACGCTACAGGTTGCGGAGATTCATCCGAGGGCCATCGGGCCCTTGCGGAGTTCAGAGGGTAGCGAAAGCGTGCAGAAACGCACACTTTTAAGCAAGCGCCTACAATGACCTCCTGTCCTTCATTAGAAAAGCCGGTCCGACCAGTGGGGTCGTGCACCGGCTATGTTGTTTCTCCTTGCCCGCCCGATGATCGCTCCCGCTCGTTCTGGCCTGCGCCTTGTCGGCGCGGCTGCCTCCATTGCGGCCTCCGCAGATTCTCCGACGTCGCCTGCGGCGTCATCCCTCCCGCCAAGGCCTCTTCACCCCGGCGAGCCGACCGGGTCTCCACCGGTCCCGGTGATGCAGGTCATCTTCGGCCTGATGCTGGCGATCCTGCTCGGGGCGCTCGAGCAGTCGATCGTCGCCGTGGTGCTGCCCGAGATCGCCCTGCGCCTGAACGGGTTCGACGTGATGGCCTGGGTCGTGTCGGCCTACCTGATTGCGTCGACGGTCGCCACGCCGATCTACGGCAAGCTGTCCGACGTGCTCGGCCGGCGCTCGGTGCTGTCGTTCGCGATCGTGCTGTTCCTGGTGGCCTCGATCGCCTGTGCGCTCGCGCAGACCATGCCGCAGCTGATCGTCGCGCGCATCCTGCAGGGGCTCGGCGGCGGCGGGCTGATCTCGGTATCGCAGGCCGCCATTGCCGACGTGGTGCCGCTGCGCGAGCGCGGCCGCTATCAAGGCTATGTCAGCGGCGTGTGGGCGGTCGCCAGCATGGCGGGCCCGGTGATCGGCGGCTACCTCGCCCACTATCTGTCGTGGCGCTGGATCTTCTGGATCAACCTGCCGCTGGCCCTGCTGGCGCTGGTCACGGTGCGCCGCGCGCTGCGCCATCTGCCGGCCGGCGGCGGCCGCAAGCATCGGATCGACTATCTCGGCGCGCTGCTGTTCGGCGGTGGACTGACCGGCGTGCTGGTGTTCCTGACGCGCCTGGGCCAGGGGCACGACGTCTGGCGCGCCGATTCGCTGAGCCTGCTCGGCGGCGGCCTGGCGGCGCTGCTGCTGTTCGTCTGGCAGGAGCGCCGCGCGGCCGATCCGGTGATTCCCTTGGCGATGCTGCGCGTCCCGACGGTGGCGATCTGCTGCATCACGCTGTTCCTGTGCTTCTTCCAGTTGATCGCGATGTCGGTGCTGCTGCCGCTGCGCTTCCAGGTGGTCGGCGGCGCGCAAGCCGACAGCGCGGCGCTGCGGCTGGTGCCGTTGACGCTGGCGATTCCGTTCGGCGCCTTCATCGCCGGTCGGCTGATGACCTGGAGCGGCCGCTACAAGCCCTTGCAGCTGATCGGGTCGGCCGCGGCACCGCTGGTGATCGCGGCGCTGGCCTTCGTCGATCCGGGTGCGGTGGTGCTGACCGCGATCGTGATGGTGGCGCTGGGCCTGGCGATCGGCCTGCAACTACCGAGCGCGCTGGTGGCGACGCAGAACGCGGTGCCGCCGCAGCAGGTCGGCGTCGCCACCGCGCTGACGGCGTTCTCGCGGATGCTCGGTGGCGCGGTCGGCGTCGCGGTGCTGACCACCGTGCTGATCGCGCTGCTGCGCCACAGCGGCATGGCGGTCAGCCCGCTGCCCGGCGGCGAGGACGTGCTGATGCATCTGTTCCGCGAGGTGCTGTCGCTGGGCGATGGCGCCGAGGCCGCCGTCGTGCGGCAGACCGCCGAGCGCGCCTTCCGCGCGCTGTTCCTCGCCAGCGCCGCGGTATCGCTGCTCGCGCCGCTGCTGGTCGTGCGGCTGCGCGAGGCGACGCTGCGCGGCAGTCCGGTCAAGGCGGCGGCGAGCGTCGAATAGCGGCCGAATCATCGGGGCGCGCCGCGTCATTCGAGGCGGCACACCCCGATGGCCCATCTCGCTCAATCCCGCTCACTCGCGCTCAATTGCACTCAATCCGCGTCCCATCCCACCCGATCCCGCTGGGTCAGTCCAGATCGACGACCTCCAGATCGACGACCCGGCCCGGGCAGAGGATATGGTTCGGATCGAGCGTCCGCTTCAGCAGGCGCATCACGGCCAGTTCCTCGGGCGTGCGCGAGCATCCCAGGAACGGCTTCTTGTGCGTGCCGATCCCGTGCTCGGCGGAAATGCTGCCGCCGAACTCCTGCACCACGCGATAGACCACTTCGCTGATCGCGTGCTCCGGAAAGTCCGGCAGCGCGACCCCGGGCAGATAGACGCTGACATGCAGATTGCTGTCGCCGACGTGCCCGAAGTTCACCAGCTCGGCGGTCGACCACCGGTCCAGCACGGCGGCGCGCAGGGCTTGCGCGAACTCGCCGATCCGGCCGATCGGCAGGCTGACGTCGAAGGCGGCGTTGGGCGCCCACATCACCGGAAACTCGGCCACGGCGTCGCGCAACTGCCAGAAGCTCTGCGCCTCCTTGTCGCTGGTCGCGACCGCCGCGTCCTGGATCAGGCCCGCATCCATCGCGGTTTCCAGCATCGACTCGAAGGCGGGCGCGTCCTGGCCGGTGTCGTCGCCCTGCAGGTCGAGCAGCACGTAGAAGGGATGGCCCGGAGGCAGCGGCGCACGTACGCCCGACACGCGCGTGGTCACCAGCTCGTAGAAGTCGGCCCACATCACCTCGAACGCGGACAGCCTGCCGGCCAGCTTGCGCTGCGCATGGCGCAGCAGCTGCACCACGTCCTCGTAGCGGGACAGCGCGCACAGCGCGGTCTGCGTGCTGGCCGGCAGCGGTGCCAGCTTCAGCACCGCACGCGTGATCACGCCGAGCGTGCCTTCGCTGCCGATGAACAGCTGGCGCAGGTCGTAACCCGCATTGTTCTTCAGCATCTTGTTCAGCGACGTCAGCACGGTGCCGTCGGCCAGCACCGCTTCGAGTCCCAGCACCTGGTCGCGCATCATGCCGTAGCGGATCACGCGATTGCCGCCGGCATTGGTGGCGATGTTGCCGCCGATCTGGCAGCTGCCGCGCGCGCCAAGGTCCACCGGCAGCAGCCAGTCCGCGGCGCGCGCGGCCTCCTGCGCGGCCTGCAGCGTGGTGCCGGCCATTACGGTCATCGTGCCGGCCTGATCGTCGATTTCCTCGACGCCGCGCATCCGTTCCAGCGACAGCACCAGTTCGCCGCCGGCGGGCGTCGCGGCGCCGGCCAGTCCGGTCAATCCGCCCTGCGGCACCACCGCTTGCCGATGGCGATGGCAGATCGCCAGTACCGCGGAGACCTCGGCGGTATTGCGCGGCCGCGCCACCGCGATCGGCGGCACCGGATCGAGCGGGGCGTACCAGTCCTTGCGAAAGCGCGTCTCGATGGCGTCGCCGGTCTGCAGCCCGGCGGGGTCGAGCACGGCGGCCAGTTCGGACAGCAGGGCGTCACGGCTGCTTGCCGCGGCGGGTCGGGTTTGAGTGATCGAAGTGGTCATGAACGGTCTGGTAGCGGGGTCGGATGGACAGGGGAAAAGGGAGCGGGATGGAAAAGGGAGCGGGATTCGACTTCGCGCTTGGCTCGGCGCTCGGTTCGGCGCTCGGCTCGGCACTCGGCTCGGCGCTCGGCTCGGCGCTCGGCTCCGCACTCGGCTCCGCGCTCACGCCCCGCTCCACGCCTCGCGGTTGATCTTGACCGGCGATTCGCGTCGCGGCGCCTGCGTGCGGGCCAGATGCTCCATCGCCGGTTCGATGACCTCGGCGAGCTTGCGGAACGACGGCCCGATCTCTTCCTCGGGCACGCAGGCATAGCCCATCAGCAGGCCCTGCCGCGCCTGCGTCTCGTCGCTGTAGTAGCGCGACAGCGGCCGCGCGCTCAGGCCCTGCGTGCGTGCCGCCATGCTGATGCCCAGATCGTCTGCGCCCGGCGGGAGATGCATCACCAGATGCAGTCCGGCCTCGTGCGTGGAGGTGGGCCAGTTCGCGCCGAAGCGCTCGGCGATCGCCTCGCGCAGCAGGCTCTGCCGCTGCGCATAACGCAAGCGCACGCGCCGGATGTGGGTGGCGTAGTGCCCCTCCTCGATGAAGTCCGCCAGCACCGCCTGCTGGATCAGCTGCCCCTCGCGGAACAGCTCCGACAGCCCGATGGCGAAATGCGGAGCCAGCGGCTTGGGCAACACCATGAAGCCCATGCGGATGCCGGGAAACAGCGTCTTGGAAAACGTACCCATGTAGATCACGCGATCGTGCTCGTCGAGCCCCTGCAGCGACGCGAGCGGGCGGCCCTCGAAGCGGAATTCGCTGTCGTAGTCGTCCTCGACGATCCAGACCCCGCGCTGGCGCGCGTACTCGAGCAGCATGCGCCGGCGCGACAGGCTCATTACGGTGCCGAGCGGGTACTGATGCGACGGCGTGGCAAAGATGAAGCGCGGCGGATTCTGCAGCGTGGCCGCGTCCGGCGCGATGCCCTCGCCATCGACCGGCACGGGAATCGGCTCCACGCCCGAGTTCGACAGCAGGCTGCGCGTGCCCCAGTAGCCGGGGTCTTCCATCCAGGCCTTGTCGCCGGGGTCCGCGAGCAGCCGTGCGATCAGGTCGATCGCCTGATGGATGCCCGTCGTCATGATGATCTGTTCGGGATCGCACCGTACGCCGCGCGCCAGGCGCAGATGCTCCGCGAGGACGCGGCGCAGCGGCAGATAGCCGCCGTTGTGCGCATAGGTCAGCAGCTCGGGACGCGGCTCGCGCCAATGCTTGTTCAGCAGGCGGTTCCACACTGCGCGCGGAAACAGCGAGACGTCGGGCACGCCGGCCATGAACGCACCCCATTGGCGATCGGATGCACCGGCATGCGACACCAGATGCTGGCCGCGCCGCGACAGCGCAAAGCGGTTCGGGTTTTGCTGCGCTGCAGGCACGGTGATGGTGCCATTCGCGGCGCCAACCTTGTGCAATGCACTATGGTCGGGAAAGGTGTGCGACACAAAGGTGCCACTTCCCGTCGATGCCGTGACGTAGCCCTCGGCCAACAGCTGCTCGTAGGCATACAGCACGGTGTTGCGCGAGACCCCGACCTCCTTGGCCAGCATCCGCGAAGCGGGCAGCTTGCACCCGCGGGGATCGTACCGGCAAGGATTTCCTGGCGAATGATCTGATAGACCTGCCGGTTCATATGCGTACCGGCCTTGTCGGCGCTGCCGTCGGCCGGCCGTTCCAGCCGTTGCAGCAGCAGCTCGGACAGAATGGATTCTTTCAAAAATGGCTCCAGCAAAAACGGCAAATATGGACCTATCTATGGTGCCAACTGTGCGCTAATTTCCCACCCATCGCGTGCCGGTGCAAGCAGTTTTCACATCGGCGAGCCTCGCAGCCCGGCGTTCCAAGGAGCTCCCATGCAAGATTCGGCAAGCCAACTCAGTACCTCTGACATCGCCGGCGCCGTGCGCTCGCTGTTGCCCTATATGGTCCAGACGCTGTCGGGCTTTGTCGCCGCCGCCAGCCCGTCGGGGCAGGAGCAACCCGCGGCGGAATTCATCGAGGCGGCCTTGCGCGATCTGGGACTCGAATCGGAGCGCATCCATCTGCACGCCGATGCCATCCGGCATCTGCCGTTGTTCTCGCCGCCGTGCTGCCCCGATGGCGGCCGCTACAACCTGCTGGCCACCCATCGGCCCGTCGCGAAGGGTGGACGGTCGGTGCTGTTCAACGGCCATCTCGACGTGGTGCCCACCGGCCCCGAATCGATGTGGCGCAATCCGCCGTACACGCCGGTGGTCGAGGACGGCTGGCTCTATGGCCGCGGCTCCGGCGACATGAAGGCCGGCATCGTTTGCGCGCTGGCCGCGTTCAAGGCGCTGCGCGCGCTCGGCGTGCAGCCGGCCGGCGCGGTCGGCTTCAACGCGGTGCTCGAGGAAGAGAACACCGGCAATGGGGCGCTGGCGACCGTGGCGGCACTGCGCAGCGCGGTCGGCGCCGGCAAGCTGGCCGCCTTCGATACCGTGATCATTCCCGAGCCGCTGGGCGAGGGCTTGATGAGCGCGCAGGTCGGCGTCTACTGGATGTTCATCGAGCTGACCGGAAAGCCGGCCCACGCGGCCTACATGACGTCCGGCGTCAATCCGGTCGAGGCGGGCGTGGCCGTGATGGAGGACCTGCGCGAGCTCGAGGCCGAATGGAACCGGCCCGATAACCGCCCGCCGGTATATCGCGACCACGCGCACCCGATCAACTTCAACCTCGGGCAGATCCGCGGCGGCGAATGGAATTCGTCGGTGCCGTGCACCTGCACGCTCGGCGTGCGCATCGGCTTTTATCCGCATATGGACATCGACGAGACCAAGGCCATCGTCGAGGCGCGCATCCGCGCCACCGTCGCGCGGCTCGCCAGCAATCTCGAACTCGTTATCCGCTACGAGGGCTTCCATGCGCCGGGCTGCGAGTTCGATCTCGACGTGCCGAGCATGCAGGCGCTGGCCGAGGCCCATCGCAAGGTCCACGGCGAGCCGGTCAAGCGCGAGGCGACCACCGCCACCACCGATGCGCGCCATTTCCGCCTGATGCTCGATACCCCGGTGACGTGCTACGGGCCGGTCGCCCGCAACATCCACGGCATCGACGAATCCGTGTCGCTCGACAGCATGGTGCGGGTGACCACCACGTTGGCGCAGTTCCTGCACGACTGGTGCGGCGTGGAGCCGATTGCCACGGCATGACGATCCAAGTGCAAGCAGTGCCCTCAGTACCCGCTGTTCACAACGACAAGGAAACGAGCCGATGAAACGAGTTACGACGCGCTTTCAACAGCGCCTGGCTTCGCTGGCGATCGCGGCGGCAGGCCTGTCCCTGTTGCCGCTGGCGCTGCCCGCCGGCGACGCCGCCGCACAGACCACCGGCGGCACGCTGTCCGGCATCGTGCAGCCCGAGCCGCCGATCCTGGTCAGCGCGCTCAATTCGCAGGCGCCGACGCAATACATCGCCGGCAAGATCTATCAGGGCCTGCTGACGTACACGCCGGACCTGAAGCCGCAGCCGGAGCTGGCCAAGTCGTGGAAGATCTCGCCCGACGGCCTGACCTATACCTTCGAGCTGCAGAGCGGTGTCAAGTGGCACGATGGCAAGCCATTCACCTCGGCCGACGTGGTGTTCTCGATCGACAAGCTGCTGCGCGAGGTCCATGTGCGCACGCGGGCGGTGCTGAACAAATACATGGCGTCGATCCGCGCGGTCAACGACACCACCGTCGAGATCAAGCTGAAGGAGCCGTTCCCGCCGTTCATCTCGATGTTCGAGACCGGCACCATGCCGATGATGCCGAAGCATCTGTACGAGGGAACCGACTACCGCAACAACCCGGCCAACCAGAAGCCGGTCGGCACCGGCCCCTTCATGTTCAAGGAGTGGAAGAAGGGCGCCTATATCAAGCTGGCCAAGAACCCCAACTACTGGAAGAAGGGCAAGCCGTATCTGGACGAGCTGGTCTTCTACGTGATCCCGGATTCCGCCTCGCGCGCGGTGGCGTTCGAAAAGGGCGACGTGCAGGTGCTGCGCGGCGGCGATGTCGACAACGTCGACGTCAAGCGCCTGCGCGCGCTGCCCAACGTGGAATACACCACCAAGGGCTGGGAGCTGTTCTCGCCGATGGCGAGCATGCTGATGAACCAGCGCAAGCCGCCGTTCGACAACGTCAAGGTGCGCCAGGCGGTCATGCATGCGCTGAACCGCAAGATGATCGTCAACAACATCTTCTTCGGCATGGGCAAGCCGGCGGTCAGCCCGTTCGCGTCCACCACGCTGTTCTTCGACAAGAACATGCCGGCGATGGACTTCAACCTGAAGAAGGCGCGCGACCTGATCAAGGAATCGGGCGTCAATGTCGGCCAGTACCCGATCAAGATCCTCGCCACCTCGTATGGCGCCAACTGGGACCGGCTGGACGAGTACGTCAAGCAGATGCTCGAGCAGCTGGGCTTCAAGGTCAGCATCGAATCGGCCGACGCCGGCACCTGGGCCGCGCGGGTCAGCAACTGGGACTTCGATCTGACCACCACCTACACCTACCAGTACGGCGATCCGGCGCTGGGCGTGGAGCGGCTGTACGTCGCGCGCAATATCGTCAAGGGCACGCCGTTCGCCAACGTGCAGGGCTACAACAATCCGAAGGCGGACGAACTGTGGGCGAAGGCGGGCGCCACCATGGACCCGGCCGAGCGCCAGAAGCTCTATAGCGAGGTGCAGCGCATCCTCGTCAACGACGTCGCCAACGCCAACCTGTTCGAGCTGGAGTTCCCCACGCTCTATCGCAAGAACGTGAAGAACCTGGTGACCACGGCGATCGGCCTGAACGAGTCGTTCGACAACGTCTCGATCGAGAAGAACTGAGGGCTGTAGCGCCATCCGAAACGCCCCCGGTGTTCTCCCCTCTCCCGCCAGCGGGAGAGGGGCAGGGGGGAGGGTGACCGCCCCAACGAAGTGCTGTCCGCCGCCGATCGCCCGCGTGGAGCTTGCCGTGAATTTCCTTTCCTTCCTGATCTCGCGTCTTGGCAAGGCCATCGTGGTCGTGCTCGGCGTCGTCATCATCAATTTCTTCCTGATCCGCCTGGCGCCGGGCGATCCGGCCACCGTGATGGCGGGCGAGGCCGGCGCCGGCGATGCCGCCTTCGTCGGCCAGCTGCGCGAGCAGTTCGGCCTGGACAAGCCGCTGCTGACCCAGCTCGGCATCTATCTGAAGGGCGTGGCCCAGCTGGACCTGGGCTACTCGTACCGCAACCATCTGCCGGTGCTGGACCTGATCCTCGACCGCCTGCCGGCGACCTTCCTGCTGATGAGCGGCGCCTTCGTCTTCTCGATCGTGCTGGGTGTGCTGCTCGGCGTGATCGCCGCGCGTACCCGCTACGAGAATCGCCGCCGCTGGATCGACAGCGCGGTGATGTCCGGCGCGCTGCTGCTGTATGCGACGCCGCTGTTCTGGCTGTCGCTGATGGCGATCATCCTGTTCTCGGTGGTGCTCGGCTGGCTGCCGGCATTCGGCATGGAGACCATCGGCGCCGGCTACACCGGCATGGCGCGCGTCAAGGACGTGGCGCTGCACATGATCCTGCCGACGATCTCGCTCGGCTGCTTCTTCATGGCGGTCTATGTGCGGCTGACCCGCGCCTCGATGCTGGAGGTGATGGGCATGGACTACGTGAAGACCGCGCGCGCCAAGGGCGTGCCGGCCAACCGCGTGATCCGCGTGCACGTGCTGCGCAACGCGCTGCTGCCGGTGATCACCTTCGCCGGCATCCAGCTCGGCCAGATGGCCGGCGGCGCGGTGCTGACCGAGACGGTGTTCTCGTGGCCGGGCATCGGCCGCCTGATGTTCGATGCGCTGCTGCAGCGCGACTACCAGCTGCTGCTGGGCATCTTCTTCGTGACGTCGGCCCTCGTCGTCTTCTTCAACCTGCTGACCGACGTGCTCTATCGCTTCATCGATCCGCGCATCTCGGTCGGCGGCAAGGGAGCCACCGCATGAAAGCCTTCCTGCAACGCTATTGCCGCAACTACGGCGCGGTCATCGGCGCGCTGGTGCTGCTCGCCGTGATCGCCTTCGCGCTGTTCGCCCCGGTGCTGTACGAGGAATCGCCGTGGCTGATGGTGGCCGATCCGCTGGTGCAGCCGTTCGCCGATCCGGCCTATCCGTTCGGCACCGACATGCTGGGCCGCGACATCACCGCCGGCATGCTGTACGGCGCGCGGGTGTCGCTGCTGGTCGGCGTGATCTCCACCGCGGTCGCGCTGCTGTTCGGCATCCTGATCGGCGCGGTAGCCGGCTACTGCGGCGGCCGCATCGACGACGCGCTGATGCGCTTTACCGAGTTCTTCCAGACGATTCCGCAGCTGGCGATGGCGGTGGTCATCGTCGCGATCTTCAATCCGTCGATCTATTCGATCGTCGGCGCCATCTCGGTGGTGTCGTGGCCGCCGGTGGCGCGCCTGGTGCGCAGCGAATTCCTGTCGCTGAAGCAGCGCGAGTTCGTGCAGGCCGCGGTGGTGATCGGCCAGAAGCCGCTGCGCATCATCGCCACGCAGATCCTGCCCAATGCGATGTCGCCGATCATCGTGTCGGCCTCGTTCATGGTGGCCACCGCGATCCTGACGGAGTCCGCGCTGTCCTTCCTGGGCCTGGGCGACCGCAACATGATGAGCTGGGGTTTCATGATCGGTGCGGCCCGCACGATGATCCGCGAGGCCTGGTGGATGAGCGTGTGGCCCGGCGTGGCGATCCTGCTGACGGTGCTGTCCATCAACCTGATCGGAGAAGGCTTGAACGACGCCATGAATCCGCAGCTGCGCCGCCGCGGCGAATGAGGGAGCCAGCCATGCCTGTCCAATCCATGCACGCTGACCAAAGCTCCTGCGGCGCTCACGGCTCCCATGCTGCGCAGATCTCCGCGCCGCTGCTGTCGATCCGTGACCTGACCATCGCGCTGCCCAAGGGCGGCGACCGCCCCTACGCGGTGCGCGACATCTCGTACGACCTGCACGCCGGCGAAATTCTTTGCATCGTCGGCGAATCCGGTTCCGGCAAGTCGATGAGCGCCAACGCCATCATGGGGTTGCTGCCGTCCTACCTGAAGCCGCAGGGCGGCCGCATCCTGTTCCGCGGCAAGGACCTGCTGGCGCAGGACGAAGCCACCTTGCTGGCGATGCGCGGCAAGGACATGGCGATGGTGTTCCAGGAGCCGCTGTCCGCGCTGAATCCGGTGATGACCGTCGGCGACCAGATCGCCGAGGTCATGCGCGTGCACCACGCCTATCCGGGCGAGGCGCGCATGCGCCGCGTGCTCGAGCTGCTCGACTTCGTCGGCCTGCCCGATCCGGCGACGCTGGTGCACAGCTATCCGTTCCGGCTCTCGGGTGGCCAGCGGCAGCGAGTGGTGATCGCGATGGCGCTGGCGCTGGAGCCCGCGCTGCTGATCGCCGACGAGCCGACCACCGCGCTCGACGTCACCACGCAGGCGCAGATCCTGGCGCTGATCAAGCGCATCCAGGCCGAGAAGGGCATGGGCGTGATGTTCGTCACCCACGATTTCGGCGTGGTGGCGGAAATTGCCGACCGGGTCGCCGTGATGGAGAAGGGCGTGCTGGTCGAGATGGGCACCGCGCAGCAGGTGCTGAACCACCCGCAGCACCCCTATACGCGCCGGCTGATCGGGGCGGTGCCGCACGGGCGCTGCGGCGAGGCGGACGGCCAGGCCGCGGAGACGGTGCTGGAGGTGCGCGACCTGCGCAACACCTATGTGTCCGGCGGCGGCCTGTTCTCGCGCAAGCGCGTGGTGCATGCGGTCGACGGCGTCAGCTTCACCGTGCGGCGCGGCGAGACGCTGGGCATCGTCGGCGAGTCGGGCTCGGGCAAGTCGACCATCGGCAAATGTCTGCTGCGGCTGACCGACATCGATGGCGGCACGCTGCTGTTCCAGGGCCAGGACATCGCGAAGCTGCCGGAGCGGCGCTTCCGTCCGCTGCGCAAGGACGTGCAGATGATCTTCCAGGACCCGTTCGCCTCGCTCAATCCGCGCCATACCGTGGGCCGGATCATCAGCGACGGGCCGGTCGCGAGCGGCGTGCCGCGCCAGCAGGCGCAGGCCAGGGCGCGCGAACTGCTGCAGCTGGTCGGGATGGAAGACTCTGCCTTCGACCGCTATCCGAACCAGTTCTCCGGCGGCCAGCGCCAGCGCATCGGCATCGCCCGTGCACTGGCGCTCGAGCCGAAGCTGCTGGTGGCCGACGAGTCGGTGTCCGCGCTCGACGTCTCGGTGCAGGCGCAGGTGCTGGAGCTGCTGGCCACGCTGCAGAAGCGTCTCGATATCGGCCTGATCTTCATCACGCACGACCTTCGCGTGGCGGCGCAGATCTGCCACCACGTGATCGTGATGCACAAGGGCAAGGTGGTCGAATCCGGGCCGCCGGCCCAGATCTTCGACGCGCCGCGCCACGACTACACGCAGCGCCTGATCACGGCGATCCCCGGCAAGGAGTGGGATCCGAAGGCGATCCGCGCCGCTGCATGACAACGCATTGGCCCGGACGGCCGGCCCGTATGCCGTCCGCGCGCCCAACCCGAAGCCCCATGGAGAAGACGATGAAGAATGCCGAACTGGTCCGCCGCAAGGATGCCGCCACGCCCCGTGGCGTGGGCGTGATGTGCAATTTCTACGCCGAACGGGCCGAGAATTCGGAGATCTGGGATGTCGAAGGCCGCCGCTATATCGACTTCGCCGCCGGCATCGCCGTGCTGAACACCGGCCACCGGCATCCGCGCCTGGTCGCCGCCGTGCAGAAGCAGCTGGAGCGCTTCACGCATACGGCCTACCAGATCGTGCCCTACGCCAGCTATATCGAGCTGGCCGAGAAGATCAACCAGCGCGCGCCGGGCCAGTGGGCCAAGAAGACCGCGTTCTTCACCACCGGCGCCGAGGCCGTCGAGAACGCCATCAAGATCGCCCGCGCCGCCACCGGGCGGCCGGCGGTGATCGCGTTCTCCGGCGGCTTCCACGGCCGCACGATGATGGGCATGGCGCTGACCGGCAAGGTCGTGCCCTACAAGGTCGGCTTCGGTCCCTTCCCCGGCGAGGTCTATCACGCGCCGTATCCGTGCGAGCTGCACGGCGTGTCGGTCGAGGACTCGCTGAAGGCGCTGCAGGTCCTGTTCAAGGCCGACGTCGATCCGAAGCGCGTCGCGGCCATCATCTTCGAGCCGGTGCAGGGCGAGGGCGGCTTCAATGTCGCGCCCGCCGCCTTCGTCAAGGCGCTGCGCGCGCTCTGCGACGAGCACGGCATCCTGCTGATCGCCGACGAGGTGCAGACCGGCTTCGGCCGCACCGGCAAGCTGTTCGCGATGGAGCATTACGGCGTGGCGCCGGACCTGACCACCATGGCCAAGAGCCTGGCCGGCGGCATGCCGCTGTCGGCGGTGTGCGGCCGCGCCGAGATCATGGACGCGCCGGCGCCGGGCGGGCTCGGCGGCACCTATGCCGGCAATCCGCTTGCCGTCGCCTCGGCGCTGGCGGTGCTGGAGGTGCTGGAAGAAGAGAACCTGATCGCGCGCGGCGCCGCGCTCGGCGAACGGCTGATGGACCGGCTGCACAGCCTGCGCCCGCGCGTGCCGCAGATCGCCGAAGTGCGCGGCCTCGGCGCGATGGTCGCGGTGGAGTTCCAGCAGGCCGACGGCAGCCCCGATGCGGAGTTCACGCGCGAGGTGCAGAACCGCGCGCTGCAGAAGGGCCTGCTGCTGTTGTCGTGCGGCGTGCACGGCAATGTGATCCGCTTCCTGTTCCCGCTGACCATCCCCGATGCGGTGATGGACGAGGGGCTGGACATCCTCGCCGACGTGCTGGTCCGCTGATCCGCCGATCCGCCGAGCGATACCGCCCCCCATTCCCCCGGAGCTGATGATGCAATTGAACGATACCGGCCTGCTGCGTGCGCAGGCCCTGGTCGGCGGCGCGTGGGTCGACGCCGACCGCGGCGAGTCCTTCGTCGTCACGAATCCCGCCACCGGTGCGCCGATCGGCAAGGTGCCGATGATGGGCGCGGCCGAGACGCGGCGCGCCATCGAGGCCGCGCGCGTCGCGCAGGTCGAATGGCGCCGCCGAACCGCGCGCGAGCGCAGCCATGTCCTGCGCAAGTGGCATGAGCTGATGCTGGCAAACGCGGACGACCTCGCGCTGCTGATGACGACCGAGCAGGGCAAGCCGCTGGCCGAGGCGAAGGGCGAGGTGGTCTACGCCGCCTCGTTCCTCGAATGGTTCGCCGAGGAAGGCAAGCGCGTCTGCGGCGATGTGCTGGCGTCCCCGACGGCGGACCGCCGCCTGGTGGTGGTCAAGGAACCGGTCGGCGTCTGCGCGGCCATCACGCCGTGGAATTTCCCGCTGGCGATGATCACGCGCAAGGTCGGTCCTGCGCTCGCGGCCGGCTGCACGATGGTGCTCAAGCCCGCCGAGGACACGCCGCTGTCGGCGCTGGCCCTCGCCGTGCTCGCCGAGCGCGCCGGCGTGCCGGCCGGCGTGTTCAGCGTGGTGACCGGCGACGCGGTGGCGATCGGCGGCGAGCTGACCGCCAATCCGGTGGTGCGCAAGCTGACGTTCACCGGTTCGACCGAGGTCGGACGCATCCTGATGCGCCAGTCCGCGGACACGATCAAGAAGCTGTCGCTGGAGCTGGGCGGCAACGCGCCGTTCATCGTGTTCGACGATGCCGACCTCGACGCGGCGGTGGAGGGCGCCATCGCGTCGAAGTATCGCAACGCCGGCCAGACCTGTGTCTGCGCGAACCGGCTCTACGTTCACGACAAGGTCTACGACGCCTTCGCCAGCAAGCTGGTCGCCGCGGTGGCGAAGCTGAAGGTCGGCCATGGCGTCGAGCCGGGCGTGCTGCAGGGTCCGCTGATCAACGAGGACGCGGTCGCCAAGGTCGAGCTGCATATCTCCGACGCGCTGGACAAGGGCGCGCGCGTGCTGGCCGGCGGCAAGCGCCATCCGATGGGCGGCACCTTCTTCGAGCCGACCGTGCTGGCCGACGTCACACCGGCGATGCGCGTGGCGAAGGAAGAGACGTTCGGCCCGCTGGCGCCGCTGTTCCGCTTCCATACCGACGACGAGGTGGTCGGCATGGCCAACGACACCGAGTTCGGGCTGGCGTCGTACTTCTACAGCCGCGATATCGGCCGCATCTGGCGCGTGGCCGAGGCGCTGGAGTACGGCATGGTCGGCATCAATACCGGCTTGATCTCGAACGAGGTGGCGCCGTTTGGCGGGGTCAAGCAATCTGGCCTGGGCCGGGAAGGTTCGCGATACGGCATCGAGGACTATCTCGAGATCAAGTGCCTGTGCATGGGCGGCATCGACCGCTGACCTTGCGATCGCCATTTCTTTGCCATCTGTTTGCCATGTCCGCCGCCCGGACGCCGTCCGCGGCGTGGCATCACCGACCCACCGGTCCTCACCGGACCCAATCCGAGCCCGAACAACATGAGCAGACCCCAGGCAGTGCCGACCGTGCAGGTCGACAACGAGCGTGTGATCGTCACCGAATGGCGCTTCGCGCCCGGCGCGGAGACCGGCTTTCATCGGCACGGCTATGACTACGTAGTGGTGCCGATGACGACCGGCCCGCTGCTGCTGCAGACCCCGCAGGGTGAGGTCACCAGCCAGCTGGTAGCGGGACGCGCGTACTCGCGGCCGGCCGGCGTCGAGCACAACGTGATCAACGCGCACGAAGGCGAATGCGTGTTCGTGGAGATCGAGATCAAGACGGCGGCGGGCACGGCATCGCCGTCGTGCGCGGCCGCGCACGGAGCCAATCGATGACAACAGCATCCAATCCCGACCGCGCCGCGCACCGCCAATCGCTGCGCGAGCGCAATGGCGGCCAGATCCTGGTCCAGCAACTGCGCATCCATGGCGTCAAGCGCGTGTTCCTGGTGCCCGGCGAAAGCTATCTGCCGTGCATCGACGCGCTCTACGACCATCAGGACGCGATCCAGCCGGTGGTCTGCCGCCAGGAAAGCGGCGCCGGCTATATGGCCGAGGCCTACGGCAAGCTGACCGGCGAGCCCGGCATCTGCTTCGTGACGCGCGGCCCTGGTGCGACCAATGCCAGCATCGCGGTGCACACGGCCTATCAGGACTCGACGCCGATGATCCTGTTCGTCGGCCAGGTCGGCAACGACTTCATCGAGCGCGAGGCGTTCCAGGAGATCGACTATCGCCGCATGTTCGGCGAGATGGCGAAGTGGGTCGCGCAGATCGACCGCACCGATCGCATTCCCGAGTTCGTCGCGCGGGCCTTCGCGGTGGCGACCAGCGGCCGGCCCGGGCCGGTGGTGCTGGCGCTGCCGGAGGACACGCTGTGGGGCAAGGCCACGGTGCCCGATCTGCCGCGCTACCAGCGTGCGCATGCGGCGCCGACCCCGGCGGCAATGGCATCGCTGGAAGCGCTGCTGGCGCAGGCGCAGCGGCCCTTCCTGCTGGTCGGCGGCTCCGGCTGGACGCCGCAGTCGATGCGCCAGATCGAGGGCTTCGCCGAGCGCTTCGCGCTGCCGGTGGGCGCTGCCTGGCGCCGGCTGGAATGCTTCGACAACCATCATCCGAATTTCGCCGGCCATGTCGGCTGGGGTATGGGCGACGCGCTGCGCGCGCGCATCCGCGATGCCGACCTGCTGATCGCGGTCGGCACGCGCATGGGCGAGGCGACCACCGAGGGCTACACGCTGGTGGAAAGTCCGCTGCCGCGCCAGCGGCTGGTGCACGTCTATCCGGATGCCAACGAGCTGGGCCGCGTGTTCCAGTCCGCGCTGCCGATCGCCGCCGACGTGGTCTCGTTCGCGCAGGCCGTCGACACGCTGCGGCCCGCGGCCGAACCGGCGTGGGCGGGCCAGACCCGTGCTGCGCGAGGCGACTTCCTCGCGCAGCAGGAGCCGGCACCTGCGCCGGGCCCGCTGAATGTGAATGCCGTGGCCTGCCATGTGCGGGACCACGTGCCCCCTGACGCCTGCATCACCGTGGGCGCCGGTAACTACGCGCTGTTTGCGCACGCCTACCACCGCTTCCAGGGCGTTGGCACCAGCCTCACGCCGACCGTGGGCTCGATGGGGTATGGGCTGCCGGCGGCGATCTCGGCCAAGCTGGAATACCCCGATCGCACCGTGGTCTGCTATGCCGGCGACGGCTGCTTCCAGATGAACCTGCAGGAGCTGGGCGTGGCGATGCAATACCGGCTCGGCATCGTCGTGCTGGTCTTCAACAACGGCATGTGGGGCACCATCCGCGCCCACCAGGAGCGCGAGTTTCCCGGCCGCACCATCGCGTTGACCTTCGACAACCCGGACTTCAGCGAACTGGTGCGCGCCTATCGCGGCCACGGCGAAGTGGTGGGCAGCGACGCGGAATTCGGACCCGCGTTTGCGCGCGCGCTGGAATTCGCCCACACGCAGCGGCTGCCCGCGCTGCTCGAGCTGCGCTACGACCCGGACGGCGTGGGGCCCGGCATCACGCTGTCGCAGATTCGCGCGGCGGCGCTGGCGCGCCAGGCGCAGGCCGCCTCCTGAACGCGTCGCGCCGGCTGGCGCTACGCACGACAGCCGCCCCAAAACCTACACCTGACAATATGCGTGCCTTCTTCTCGGATGACCAGTTGCTCCATCAGCCGCGCCAGTTCATGCGCGCGGGCCGGCTGTGCGAGCCGACCGACGTGCCCGCACGCGCCGCCGCGCTGCAGGCCACGCTTGCCACGCGCGGCATCGATCTGGCCGTCGCGCCGGACTACGGCCGTGCGCCGCTGGAAACGGTACACAGCGCGGCCTATCTCGATTTCCTGTGCGAGGCCTACGAACGCTGGCAGGCGCTGGCGCGCCCCGGCTTCGAACCGGGCGTCGAGGTGCTGCCCAATCTGTCGCCGTACCACAACGGCAAGCTAGACCAGAACCGCCGGCCCGATTGCCCGACCGACTCGGTGATCGCGCAGGCCGGCTATTACCTCGGCGACCTGAGTTGCCCGCTCGGCCCGCACAGCTGGCGCTCGATCCTGCGCTCGGCCCACAGCGCGGTGGCCGCGGCGGACTACGTCTGCGAGCAGGGGGATGGCGGCATGGCCTACGCGCTGTGCCGGCCCTCCGGTCACCACGCGCACAGCGACCGCGCCGGCGGCTTCTGCTACGTCAACAACGCCGCGATCGCCGCGCAGGGTCTGCTCAAGCGCTTCGGCAAGGTGGCCGTGCTCGACGTCGACGCGCACCACGGCGACGGCACGCAGCAGATCTTCTACCAGCGCTCGGACGTGATGACGATCTCGCTGCATGCCGATCCCGCGGGCTACTACCCCTTCTATACCGGCTATGCCAACGAACGCGGCTACGGCGCGGGCTACGGCTACAACCTGAACTTCCCGCTGCCGCACGGCACGGGCGACGCCGGCTTCCTGGCGGCGCTCGACAGCGCGCTCGACGCGCTGCGCGACTACCGGCCGCAGGCGCTGGTGCTGTCGCTGGGCTTCGATACCTATGTGGACGACCCCATCAGCGTGCTGGCCGTCGGCATGGACGGCTACCGCGGCATCGGCGAGCGCATCCACGCGCTGGGCGTGCCGACGGTCGTGGTGCAGGAGGGCGGCTACGAGGTCGACGCCATCGGCCACGCGCTGGGTGCCTTCCTGTCGGGCTTTGCCCCCGCGATGGCCTGAGCCCCGCTTCCCAAGGAGATCACGATGACGACACTGAAGATCGACGGCCAGCGGCTGTGGGAATCGCTGATGGCGCTGGCGCGCATCGGCGCGACGCCCAAGGGCGGCAACGCGCGGCTGGCGCTGACCGCACTGGACGGCCAGGGGCGCGACCTGGTGGCCGGCTGGATGCGCGAGGCCGGCCTGACGGTGACCGTGGACAAGGTCGGCAATATCTTCGGCCGGCGCGCCGGCCGCAACGACGCGCTGCCGCCGGTGATGACCGGCAGCCATATCGACACGCAGCCGACCGGCGGCAAGTTCGACGGCTGCTTCGGCGTGCTGGCCGGGCTGGAGGTGGTGCGTACGCTGAACGATCGCGGCATCCAGACCGAGGCGCCGCTCGAGGTCGCGATCTGGACCAACGAGGAAGGCACGCGCTTCGTGCCGGTGATGATGGGCTCGGGCGTGTTCGCCGGCATCTTCCCGTTGAAGACCGCGCTGGACGCGACCGATCGCGACGGCAAGCGCGTCGAGGACGAACTGCGGGCGATCGGCTATGCCGGCACCGCGGAGGTCGGCGGGCGCCAGGTCGGGGCCTATTTCGAAGCCCATATCGAACAGGGCCCGATCCTCGAGGCCGCCGACAACGTGATCGGCGTGGTGACCGGCTCGCTGGGCCTGCGCTGGTACGACGTGACCGTGACCGGCATGGAGGCCCATGCGGGCCCGACGCCGATGCCGCTGCGGCGCGACGCGCTGTATGGCGCCACCTTCCTGATGCAGGAGGTGGTGCGCATCGCCAACGATTTCGCGCCGCATGGTCGCGGCACCGTCGGCGTGGTCAATGCCCATCCGGCCTCGCGCAACGTGATTCCCGGCGCCGTGACCTTCACTGTGGACCTGCGCCACGAGGACGCGGCGCGCCTCGCCGAGATGGATGCGCGCTTTCGCGCGGCCTGCGCGGCGCTGGCCGCCGGTACCACCACCGGCACGCCGCTGGAGGTCGATGTGCGCGACGTGCAGTATTTCCCGCCGACGCCGTTTGCCCCGGAGCTGATCGCCCACGTGCGCAACGAAGCGCAGGCGCGCGGCTACCGGCATCAGGACATCGTCACCGGCGCCGGTCACGACGCGGTCTACATGGCCAGCGTCGCGCCCACCGCGATGATCTTCGTGCCCTGCAAGGACGGCATCAGCCATAACGAGATCGAGGACGCCAAGCCCGAGCATCTTGAAGCCGGCGCCAACGTGCTGCTCGGCGCGATGGTGGCGCGGGCCGGCACGTGAACGCCGCCCTGGGCCGCGACAGCGGCTGGTGGCGCGGGGGCCTGCTGTTCCTGTGCGTGGTGATGCTGTTCGCCACGGTCGATGCGACCGCCAAGCATCTGGTGGGGCGCTATCCGGCGCCCTTCCTCAATGCGGTGCGTTATGCCGCCACCTGCACCGTCGCCATCGCGATGCTGGCGAACGCGGGCCGGCTGCGCTTCTGGCGCACGGCCCATCGCGGCCTGCTGGTGTTGCGGGGCCTGATGCTGGCGGTCATGGGTACCTGCTTCATGACCGCGCTGTTGTGGATGCCGCTGGCCGAAGCCACCGCGATCTATTTCATGGCGCCGCTGGTCGTGGTGGCGCTGTCGCCGTGGCTGCTGGCCGAGCGCGTCGGCGCGCGCCAGTGGCTGGCGGTGGCAACGGGATTCGCCGGCATGCTGTTGATCGTGCGTCCTGGCGGCCAGTTGTCGTGGATCGGCACGGCGCTGATGGTGGCGGCCATGCTCGGCTACGCGCTGCTGCAGCTGCTGACCCGGCGTATGGCCGGAAAGGTCGATGCCACGGTGCAGTACGGCTTCGCGGCGGTCATCTGCATGATCGCCACCGGCTTGCCGGCGCCGTTTTTCCTGCCGCCGGTGTGGCCGGATCTGATCGACTGGCTGACGATCCTTGCAATGGGCTTCATGAGCGCGCTGGCGCAGGTGCTGTTGATCCTGGCGCTGCAGCGGGCACCGGCCTCCACGCTGGCGCCGCTGAACTACTGCCATCTGCTGCTGGCGCTGGTCTACAGCGCATGGTGGTTCGGCCGCTGGCCGGATGCGCTGGCGATGGGCGGCATCGCGCTGATCGTCGGCGCGGGGCTGTCGCTGACGCTGCCCGGACGCGCGGCATCAGCGGTTTCTTCTTCTACCCTGGATTCGAGGCAACCCTCATGAGCGAGCTTCACGACCTGGCCTATTGGCGCCAACGCGCGCAGTCGATCGTCCCGAGCCTGCGCGGACAGACCTATATCGACGGCAGATGGACCGACGCGGCCGACGGCGCGACCTTCGACAGCATCGATCCGGCCACCGGTACCGTGCTGGCGAAGGTGGCCGCCTGCGGCGAGGCCGACGTGGATCGCGCCGTCGCCGCCGCGCGCAGGGCATTCGAGCAGGGCGTGTGGGCGGCCATGCCGCGCCGCGAGCGCAAGGCCACGCTGCTGCGGCTCGCCGCGCTGATCGAAGCGCATCGCGAGGAACTGGCGCTGCTGGAAACGCTCGACATGGGCAAGCCGATCGCCGACACGCTGCTGTACGACATCCCCGAGTCGGCGCGCACCTACGCGTGGTACGCCGAGGCGATCGACAAGATCTACGACGAGATCGCGCCGACCGATGCCAACGTGCTGGCGACCATCACGCGCGAACCGTTGGGCGTGGTGGCGGCCGTGGTGCCGTGGAACTATCCGCTTTTGATGGCGAGCTGGAAGGTCGCCCCCGCGCTGGCGGCCGGCAACAGCGTGGTGCTCAAGCCGGCCGAGCAGTCGCCCTTGAGCGCGCTGAGACTGGCCGCGCTCGCCGAAGAGGCCGGCATTCCGGCCGGCGTGTTCAACGTGGTGCCGGGGCTCGGCGCGCAGGCGGGGCAGGCGCTGGGCCGGCATTCCGACGTGGACTGCATCGCCTTCACCGGCTCGACCGCGACCGGCAAACGCTTTCTGGAATATGCGGGACAGTCGAACCTGAAGCGGGTCTGGCTCGAATGCGGCGGCAAGTCACCGCATATCGTGTTCGACGATTGCCCGGACCTGGACCGCGCGGCGCAGGCCGCGGCGATCGGCATCTTCAACAACCAGGGCGAGATCTGCATCGCGGGCTCGCGACTGTACGTGCAGCGCGGCATCTACGACGCCTTCATGGCGAAGCTCGAGGCCTGCGCCGCCAACATGCAGCCCGGCGATCCGCTCGATCCGGCCTCCGCGATGGGCGCGATCGTCGACGCGCGCCAGCTCGACCGCGTGATGTCCTATGTGGCAGCCGGCCAGCGCGAAGGCGCCCGGCTGCGGCTGGGTGGTCAGCGTGTCCGGGCCGACAGCGGCGGCTACTTCCTGCAGCCGACCATCTTCGAATGTCCCGCGCAATCGCTGTCGATCGTGCGCGAGGAAATCTTCGGGCCGGTGCTGGCCGTGACCGTGTTCGATACCGAGGAGGAGGCGCTGCGGATGGCCAACGACTCGCCCTATGGTCTCGGCTCGGGCCTGTGGACTGCGAACCTGGCGCGTGCGCATCGCGTGTCCCGGCAGCTGCGGGCCGGGCTGGTATGGGTCAACTGCTATATGGACGGCGACATCACGGTGCCGTTCGGCGGCGTCAAGCAGTCCGGCTCGGGCCGCGACAAGTCGCTGCATGCGCTGGACAAGTACACGGACCTGAAGACGACCTGGATCAGCCTGGCGTAGTCCGCCCTCAGCGCCGCCGCGCGGTCCACGCGGCCCCGGGGCACAGGGCACAGGGCACAGGGCACAGGGCACAGGGCACAGGGCACAGGGCACAGGGCACAGGGCGGCGGACCCGGGCGCGGTTCCTGTCCCGAAACCGGTTCCGGTTCCGGTTCCGGTTCCGCTTCCGCGCCGCCGTTCGTCAATGTCAGAGGAACAATGTCCCCCCTCTGACCCATGCGCTCCCTTCTTGTCCGGCTGCACCGCTGGTTCGGCCTTGCCGCCGCCATCTTCCTGTTCATCTCCGGCGTGACCGGCGCCATCATCTCGTGGGTTCACGAACTCGATGAATGGCTCAATCCCGAGCTGTTCCACGCGCGCACCGAAGGCACCCCGATGCCGGCGCTGGAGCTGGCGCGCCACGTCGAGCAGGCCGATCCGCGGCTGCGGATCAGCTATACGCCGCTGGAGCTGGAGCCCGGCCATGCGCTGACGATGTTCGTCGAAGGGCGGATCGATCCGGCCACCGGCAAGCCTTTCGACCTGGGCTTCAACCAGATCGCGGTCGACCCGGTCACCGGCGAGATCCAGGCGCGCCGGATGTGGGGCGCGGTCTCGCTGTCGCGCGAGAACCTGCTGCCCTTCCTCTACAAGCTGCACTACACGATGCATATCCCCGACCGCTGGGGCATCGAGCTGGGCAAATGGTTCATGGGGCTGATCGCGATGGCGTGGGCGCTGGACTGCCTGATCGCGCTGTGGCTGTCGTTCCCGAGCCGTGCCGCATGGCGCAAGTCCTTCGCCTTCCGCTGGCGCAAGGGCGGCTATGCGCTGAACTTCGACCTGCATCGCTCGGGCGCGGTCTGGCTGTGGGGCCTGTTGTTGCTGCTGGCCGTGACGTCGATCTCGATGAATCTCGAGACGCAGGTGATGCGGCCGCTGGTGGCCAAGCTGTCGCCGCTGAGCCCCAACGAATTCGACAAGCGCACGCCGCGCCCGCTGGACCGGCCGCACGAACCGGCGGTCACGCGCGAGCAGGTCTTGGCCGCGGCACGTGCGGAAGGGGCGCGCCGCGGCTGGACCGAGCCGGCCGGCGGCATCTTCTACTCGTCGCCGTACGGCCTCTATGGCGTGGGCTTCTTCGAGGCCGGCAACGACCACGGCGACGGGGGCCTGGGCAACAACTGGCTGTACTTCGATGGCAAGACGCTTGCGCCCGCAGGCGGGAGCCTTCCGGGCACCGGCGGCGCCGGCGATCTGTTCCTGCAGGCGCAATTCCCGCTGCATTCCGGCCGCATTCTCGGCCTGCCAGGGCGGGTACTGATCTCGCTGATGGGACTGGTGGTGGCCACGCTGTGTGTGACGGGCGTGGTGATCTGGGCCCGCAAGCGGGCGGGCCGGCGCGCGGCGGCCGGTATGCGGCAAGTGCATTCGATTCCTGCCGCGGGGCAGGGAGCGTAAGTCGGCGGGGATGCGGCAAGTGCGATCGATTCCCCCGGCGGAGCAAGGGGCGTAAGCGGGGGACGCGGCAACGCGATCGATTGCCGCCGTG
>NZ_JCBAJO010000349.1:0-3660 GCF_059772245.1 Cupriavidus sp. R6-3 | reverse complement strand
CGGCGCTGCGCCGCGGCGATGTGGTGCTGGTCGAGGCGGGCGACATGATTCCCGGCGACGGCGAGGTGATCGAAGGGGTCGCCTCGGTCGACGAAAGCGCGATCACCGGCGAATCGGCGCCGGTGATCCGCGAATCGGGCGGCGACTTCTCGTCGGTGACCGGCGGCACGCGCGTGCTGTCCGACTGGCTCGTGGTGCGCATCACCGCCAACCCGGGCCAGAGCTTCATCGACCGGATGATCGCGATGGTCGAGGGCGCGAAGCGCCAGAAGACGCCGAACGAGCTGGCGCTGACCATCCTGCTGGTAGGCCTGACCATCGTGCTGCTGCTGGCCACCGCGACGCTGCAGCCGTTCTCTGTCTACAGCGTGCTGGTCGCCAAGGCCGGCGTGCCGGTGACCGTCACGGTGCTGGTGGCGCTGCTGGTCTGCCTGATTCCGACCACCATCGGCGGCCTGCTGTCCGCGATCGGCGTGGCCGGCATGAGCCGCATGATGGCGGCCAACGTGATCGCCACCTCGGGCCGCGCGGTCGAAGCGGCCGGCGACGTCGACGTGCTGCTGCTCGACAAGACCGGCACCATCACGCACGGCAACCGCCAGGCCTCGCGCTTCATCGCCGCGCCCGGCGTGGCGCCGTCGCGCCTGGCCGAAGCCGCGTGGCTGTCCTCGCTGGCGGACGACACGCCGGAAGGGCGCAGCATCGTCGCGCTGGCCCGCCAGCAGGCGGATCCGCGCACCCCCGAGGTGGCGCCGCGCCATGCCCAGTTCGTGCCCTTCACCGCGCAGACGCGGATGAGCGGCGTCGACGTTCACGAGGACGGCGAACGAGGGCACGTGCGGCACGTGCGCAAGGGCGCGGCCGACGCGGTGCGCCGCTACGTCGCCGAGCGCGCCGGCAAGTTTCCCGATGCGGTGGCGCAGGCGGTCGAGGAAGTCGCCCGCGCCGGCGGCACGCCGCTGGTGGTGGCCGACGAGCAGGGTATCCAGCAAGGCGGCGAGCAGGGCAGCGACATCCGCGTGCTGGGCGTGATCGAGCTCAAGGACATCGTCAAGACCGGCATCCGCGAGCGCTTCGGCGAGCTGCGCCGGATGGGCATCAGGACCGTGATGATCACCGGCGACAACCGGCTGACCGCGGCCTCGATCGCCGCCGAGGCGGGCGTCGACGACTACCTGGCCGAGGCCACGCCCGAGGCCAAGCTCAAGCTGATCCGCCAGTACCAGGCCGAAGGGCGGCTGGTGGCGATGACCGGCGACGGCACCAACGACGCGCCGGCGCTGGCCCAGGCCGACGTGGCGGTGGCGATGAACACCGGCACGCAGGCGGCCAAGGAGGCCGGCAACATGGTCGACCTCGACAGCAACCCGACCAAGCTGATCGAGATCGTCGAGATCGGCAAGCAGATGCTGATGACGCGCGGCTCGCTGACCACCTTCAGCGTGGCCAACGATATCGCCAAGTACTTCGCGATCATTCCGGCGGCCTTCGCCACGACCTATCCGCAGCTGGCATTGCTGAACGTGATGGGGCTGTCCACGCCGGCGTCGGCGATCCTGTCCGCGGTGATCTTCAACGCGCTGATCATCGTCGTGCTGATTCCGCTGGCGTTGAAGGGGGTCGCCTACCGGCCGCTGGGCGCCGCGGCGCTGCTGCGGCGGAACCTGCTGGTCTACGGGCTCGGCGGCATCCTGGTGCCGTTCGTGGGCATCAAGCTGATCGACATGCTGCTGACCTTGCTGGGCTGGGCCTGAGCGCCGGGCCGCGCAGTTACCGAGTCACCGGACCACCGGATCACCGGACCACCGGATCACCGGATCACCGGACCACCGGATCACCGGACCACCGGATCACCGAACCACACAAGGACATCGATCCATGATGAACACCAACGCATCGCTGCAGCCCGCGTCCGTCCCCGCACCGCAGGCGGGCCTGTTGCGCCCGCTGCTGACCGTCTTCGCCGCGCTGTCGGTGCTGACCGGGCTGCTGTATCCCGCCGTCGTCACCGGCCTCGCCCAGGGCCTGTTTCCCCATCAGGCGGCCGGCTCGCTGATCGTCAGGGACGGCACGACGATCGGCTCGGCGCTGATCGGGCAGCCGTTCTCCGAGCCGCGCTATTTCTGGGGCCGGCTGTCCGCCACGGCGCCGATGCCCTACAACGCGGCGGCCTCGGGCGGCTCGAACCTCGGCCCGAGCAATCCCGCGCTGGCGGATGCGGCGCGCGCGCGCATCGAGGCGCTGCGCACGGCCGACCCCGGCAACACGGCCCCGGTGCCGGTGGACCTCGTCACCGCCTCGGGCAGCGGCCTCGATCCGCATATCAGCCCGGCAGCGGCCGAGTATCAGGCGGCGCGGGTTGCCCGCGCCCGCGGCCTGCCGCTGGAGCAGGTACGCCAGCTGATCGCTGCCCACACCGACCGGCCTGCCCTGGCGGTGCTGGGCGCTGCCGGCGTCAACGTGCTGCGGCTGAACCTGGCGCTCGACGCGCTCGGCCCGAAGTAGTGCCGCGCGGGCCGTGGCAGAATGGCCTTCGCCTTGCCCTCCCTTGTTCTGCCATTGTTCTGCCATAGTCCAGCCCGGTTGCATTGCCGATGACCGAAGCCGAATTGCGCGATGCCGGTGCGCGCGCCGATCCCGATGCCCTGCTGCAGATGGTCCAGCAGGAGGGCGAGCGGGCCGCGCGCGGCAAGCTGCGCGTGTATTTCGGCGCCTCGGCCGGCGTGGGCAAGACCTTCGCGATGCTGACCGCGGCGAGGGCGGCGATGGCAGAGGGCGCCGATGTGGCGATCGGCGTGGTCGAGACCCACGGCCGCGCCGAGACCGAGGCGCTGCTGGCCGGCATGGAGCGGCTGCCGATGCGCGAGGTGCCCTATCGCGGCCGCGTGCTGCACGAATTCGATCTCGACGGCGCGCTGGCGCGCCAACCCGCGCTGATCCTGGTGGACGAGCTCGCGCATTCGAATGCGCCGGGCAGCCGCCACCCGAAGCGCTGGCAGGACATCCAGGAGCTGCGCGCGGCCGGCATCGATGTCTGGACCACCGTCAACGTCCAGCACCTGGACAGCCTGAACGAGGCGGTGGGCGGCATCACCGGCATCCGCGTCCGGGAAACGGTGCCCGACGCGGTGTTCGACGGCGCCGACGAGGTCGTGCTGGTGGACCTGCCGGCCGACGAGCTGCTGCGCCGGCTGAAGGAGGGCAGGGTCTACCTGCCCGAGCAGGCGCGCCATGCCGCGCGCCATTTCTTCCGCAAGGGCAACCTGATCGCGTTGCGCGAGCTGGCGCTGCGCCGCACCGCCGAGCGTGTCGATGACGACGTGCGTGCGTGGCGGCAGTCCGAACCGGTGCAGCCGGTATGGCGCACGCGCGAGGCGGTGCTCGCCTGCATCGGCAGCGGCGACGATGCCGAGCAGGTCGTCAGGAGCGCGCGCCGCCTGGCGGGCCAGCTCGATTGCGACTGGCATGTGGTGACGGTCGCCACGCCGCGGCTGGCGCCGCCTTCTGAGCGCGCCAGGGCCCGGCTCGAGGATGCGATGCGGATGGCCGAGCAGCTCGGCGCACGCACCGAGACGCTGGCCGGCGCGGACATGGTGCAGGCGGTCGCCGGCTATGTGCGGCGCCACAACCTGACCAAGGTGGTGATCGGGCGCGCGCCGG
>NZ_JCBAJO010000348.1:0-3714 GCF_059772245.1 Cupriavidus sp. R6-3 | reverse complement strand
GCGCGGTCCCTCTGCTCATGGTTTGTTTTCATATCTCCCCCCGGAGAGAATTGGTGCTGCCCGATTCGCTGCACATCGTTCCTGACGTGCGACCCGCCTTGCGCGGCATGCCCAGTCATGCCGCTGCCGTCCCGGCTGAAACCCTCCGGCTCAGAAACATTCGAGACTGCCCTGCACGCCCGACAGCACGCCGATGCAGTGGCCGGATCGGGCCGGCGCGGCAGGGCGCGCACGCACCGGCGCGCTGACCTTGACCGGCTTGAGCGGCGCGGCTGCCGGCGCCGCGGCGGGCGTGCCCAGCAGCGTGGTCTTCGTTGCACCTTCGGTATCGACCGCGGCCAGATCCACCTGATTGCGCAGCACCAGCGACAGCGTTCCCACGCTGCGCGCGACGTCGAGCTTTTCGGCCTGTTCGGGCGTGACCTCCAGCGTCACCGCATTGACCACCTTCGGCTGCGTGTCGTCGCGGCTGACCTGCTGCGCGACCGCCAGCACCAGGATCTTTTCCAGCACGATCTTCGAGATGCTGGCTTCGCCGTTGCCACTGGCGGCGCCGTTGCGCCTGGCCTCGGCCGCGGTGTTGACGATCACGTCGACCAGGTTGCCCGGCAGCGCGAAGCCGGCCACGCCGACCACATCGTTGACCCGCACCGTGATCGCGCGCTTGCCTTCGCCGATCACCGCCGACAGGCCGCCCTTGGTGCCCTGCGGCGCGAGCTTGGCCTCGAGCACCGGTTCGCCGCGCAGCACGCTGGTGCGCGCCACGCGGCCCTGCAGCAGCGCGGCGTTGGTGAAGGCGCCGGGCGGCACGCTGGCGCTGGGCCAGCTGACCAGCCGCAGGTTTTCCGGGCCGATCGGCTGGCCCAGGTTGATGTCGCTGGCGGCGACCACCACCTGCGCGACCGAGTTCGACGACTGCTGCATCAGCCAGCGCGAGGCCGCGACCACGGCCGCGACCCCCGCGGCCAGTGCGACCAGAAGCATCAACATTGCCCTTGCGTTCTTCATGGAAGCTCTCCCCTGAGGTTGCCCTCGTTTCCCTCGTTCTTTCCGCCGTTCCGCCGTTCCATCGTTCCGTCGTTGCGCGCGGCGCAGCTATCGCGCCGCCGCGCGCGCGCCGCTGCGCCAGCGCATGCCATCGCCGATCTCGCGGCCGAAATACGCGTGCCACGCGCGCCGCAGCGCTTCCTCGCTGACGTGCGGCGGGTCGCCGTGATAGCGCCGCGCCGAGTCCACCAGCTTCAGCAGATCGCCCGGGATGCAGGCCAGCAGCGGGATGCCGTCGGCCAGATGCAAGCCCTCGAGCAGGAAGCGGAACACGTCGTCGGCGTGCTGCAGGCCGAGCGCGCGGGCGGCGCGCGCGTAGACCTCGCGGTAGTCGTCCTCGGCAAGCGGCCCGATGAACAGCTTGCTGCCGAGCCGGCGCAGGAAGGCGTCGTCGCCGAGGGCGCTCAGATCCAGGTTGGTCGAGAACACCGGCCACACGTCGAACGGCACCGAGAAGCGCACGCCGCTGTGCAGCGTGAACATGTCGATGCCGCGGTCCAGCGGCACGATCCAGCGGTTCAGCAGTTCGCTGACGCCGACCAGCTGGCGGCCCAGGTCGTCGACGATGTAGACGCCGTTGTTGGCTTTCATGTGCGGTGGCGCCTGGTAGTAGCCGGCGACCGCGTCATAGCGCAGGTCCAGCATGTCCAGCGTCAGCTCGCCGCCGGTCAGCACGGCGGGGCGGTGGCACAGGATCCAGCGCCGGTCCGCGCCGCGGCGCCAGCCGGGATTGCCGCCCTCGTCGAAGGGGACGTGCACCAGCGGATCGAACACCTGGATGATTTCGCCGGCCACGGTGATCGCGTGCGGCACCGGCACCGCGCCGGGCATCAGCTCGCGCAGCCGGCGCGCCAGGAAGGTCTTGCCGCTGCCCGGCGGACCGTACAGCAGCAGCGCGGTGCTCGAGTTCAGCGCGATACCGGCCTCGTCGACGATATGGGGCGGTGCCACCAGATCGCCGAGCGCGGCGGCCACATCGGCCTTCGACACGCTGGCGTGGCGCACCGAGTGGTGCCGCACCGCCTCCAGATAGGCGTCGAGCGTCACCGGCGCCGGGCCCGCATAGCTGCAGCGCGCCGCGAACTCGGCGGCGCGCGCATGGCCGGCATCGGTCAGCCGGTAGCGCACGTCGAGGTCGCTGGCGCCCCGATGCGCGACCTCCAGCAGCCTCTCGCGCACGCAGGCGGTCGCGATCTCGCCGATCACCGAGCCGGGCAGGCGCAGCGTCTCGGCCAGCTGCAGCAGCGTGACGTTGCGGTACAGATAGGCCGCCTTCATCAGCAGGGTGCCCAGCATCGTGATGTCGATGCCCGTATCGGCAACGGTGCGCGGGGCCACATGCCACGGTTGCGGCTGGGCACATTCGGTGGCGCATTCCGCGGCGGCGCTGGCCGGCGCGCGCGAGTGGCCATGGCCGCCGGCATTGGCCGCGGCATTGGCGACGCCCGGCAGACCGTGTATCGGCGCGTTCGGTGTTTGCTCGATCATGGGATCCCCCGCTCTGTGCTGGTGGCTATGCCGACGCGAACAGCATCGCGATCGTGCCGGCGGCGATGGCCACGCCGTAGGGCATCGCGCCGACCGACACCGACGCGTCGAGTACCGCGGGCTTGCGCCGGTCCGGATTGAAAGCGCCGGGCGCCAGCACGATCCGCACCACGTTCTCGCGCAACTGGCGCAGATTGCCGTGCCACAGCGTCCAGCCCAGTGCCCAGGCGCCGCCCAGCACGAAGGCCGTCAGCGCGATGTCGAAGGCCATGCCCGCGCCCAGCCAGGCGCCGACCGCGGCCATCAGCTTGACGTCGCCGGCGGCCATGCCGCGCAGCAGATAGATCGGCAGGAACATCGCCAGCCCCGTCAGCCAGCCGGTGGCCCAGGCCAGCGCACCGGCGCCGAGGCCGGACAGCGCCAGCTGTACCGGCAGCGCCAGCAGCCAGGCGCCGAAGGTCAGCCAGTTGGGAATGCGGCGGCACTGCAGGTCGCTGGCCGCGGCGGCCAGCACCAGCAGCATCGCGGCGGGTCCGATCATCGTGGCGAGATGCGGGTTCGGCATGGCGGGCTCCGGTCGCGCGGTGCAGGGCGTTGGGTCGGGGCAGGGCCGCATCGTCAGAACGAGGACGCGACCTTGTCGAAGATATTGCTCAGGGTCTCGCCGACGGCCTTGACCGAGACGATGATCACCAGCGCGATCAGCATCGCGATCAGTGCGTACTCGATGCTGGTGACTGCGTGATCGTCGTCGACGAAGCCGCGGATGGAATTCGCTTGCACGCGCATCGGTGTCTCCAGTAGGTGGCGCAGGCCCGCGGAGCCGGAACGCCGGCCTCCGCGGGTATCGATCGCGCCGAGCGCATCGGCGCGTGGCTCGGCTTACTTCAGTGCGGACTGCACCTTGTCGAACACGGCGCTCAGGTTCTCTCCGACCAGCTTGACGCCGGCGATGATCACGATGGCGATCAGCGCGGCAATCAGGCCGTACTCGATGGCGGTGACGCCGTCATCGTCCTGGGCGAACAGCTTGGCTTGTTGAATCAGGTCTTGCATGGCTCTCTCCTTCGGTTGGAATGCAGGGCACGACTTGCGTTGAACTGCTGCGGTTGAACTGCTGCGGTTGAACTGCGGGGGGCCGCGGCGCGCGGAGGACCGCAGGCGGCGCAGGCATCGAAG
>NZ_JCBAJO010000347.1:0-3715 GCF_059772245.1 Cupriavidus sp. R6-3 | reverse complement strand
CCGAGCGATCTGGCCGACATGGCCGAGATGGAGACCACGCCCGATTACGACGAGGACGAGGACGAGGGCCCGGACAGCCCGGACCAGGAAGCGCCGCCCGAACGCCGAGGGGAACGAGCGGAACAGCCGGGGCCACGCGCGGGACAGCAGGCCGGACAGCGGGCCGGGCAGCAAGCTGGCGCATCGCAGTCCGGCGGCGCCTCGCCGCCCCCGCAGGCCAATCTGTGGTGGGACATGCTGCAGCAGCAATTCAATCAGATCGCGAGCAGCGCGGCCGCCGCGAGCCTGGCCTCGCTGAACAATCTGGGCGCCTTCGGCGCCGGCCAGCCGGGAACCGGGGCGGCGGCCCAGGGCAGCGGCCAGGCGGGGGCCGCTGGCGCGAGCGAACCGGAACAGCCGGCGCCGTCCGGCAAGGGCAGCGCGAAGCCGACGGCCAAAGGCCGCTCCAAACCGGCGGCGAAGGCGGCAGGCAGCAGGGCGACACGCGCGGCAAATGACGGCCCCCCCGACGGCACCCCCGGCGGGACCCGCGGAGGCGGCGCGAAGGCGGGTGCAAAAGCGGGGGCAAAAGCGGGCACGAAGGCCGGCACGAACGGCACCTCCCATGGCACCTCGAATGGCGCCTCGAGTGGCCCCTCGCATGGCCCCTCGAATGGCGCCGCGCCCGCCGGCAAGACCGCGAAGCCCGTGCGCCGCCGCAAGGCCAACAACGGACACTGACAGCGGAGGCGCCTTGGCAGCGAGCAAGACCACCGCGGTGATCCTGATGGGCGGCGGCGCGCGCGCCGCCTACCAGGCCGGCGTGCTGCGCGGCATCGCCCGCATCGCCGCCCGCCATGGCGTGGGCACGCGCAATCCCTTCGAGATCATCTGCGGCACCTCGGCCGGCGCGATCAACGGCGCCGGCCTGGCGATCGACGCCGGCGACTTCGATCGCGCCACCGAAACGCTGGCCGCGCTGTGGTCCAGCATCCATGCCGAGGACGTCTATCGCACCGACGTGCTGCGCGTCGGCATCTCGGGGGCCCGCTGGCTCTCCGCGCTGGCGGTCGGCTGGGCGCTGCAGCACGCGCCGCGCGCGCTGTTCGACAACAAGCCGCTGGACAGCCTGCTGAGCGAGCTGTTCGATCCCGACCGTGTGCAGGGCAGCCTCGATGCCGGCCATCTGCAGGCGCTGGCCATCACCGCGCTGTCGTATTCGACCGGCCGGCACGTGACCTTCTACCAGTCGCACCGCCGCATCCAGCCCTGGCGGCGCAGCCAGCGCATCGCGGTGGAGGCGCGCATCGGCGTCGATCATCTGCTGGCCTCGTCGTCGATCCCCTTCCTGTTTCCCGCCACGCCGCTGGAACTGGACGGCCACCACGAGTGGTTCGGCGACGGCACCATGCGGCAGATGTCGCCGCTGTCGCCGGCCATCCACCTCGGCGCCTCGCGCATCCTGGCGATCGGCGCGGCCTCGGCGCCGCGCGCCGGCGGCTACGACACCGTGCCGGCGGGCGGCTACCCGTCGCTCGCGCAGGTCGGCGGCCAGGCGCTGGCCAGCATCTTCCTGGACGGCCTGTCGGCCGATCTCGAGCGGCTGCAGCACATCAACACGCTGCTGACCCGCATGCCGGAGATCGCCAACGATCGCGAAGGCTGGCGCCCGGTGCAAGTGATGACGATCTCGCCGAGCGAGCCGATCGAGTCGCTGGCGATCGAACACGTCAAGCGGCTGCCCCGCACCGTGCGCGCGCTGCTGGCCCCGCTCGGCGGCACCGAAGCCAAAGGCGCGGCATTTGCTAGCTACCTGCTGTTCGAGCCCGAGTTCACGCAGGCGCTGATCGCCCTGGGCGAGCGCGATGCGCAGGCGCAGGGCGACGAACTGGCCGCTTTCCTCTACGGTGTGATCCCCGGCACGCCGGCCGCGAGCCGCGCGCCGGCGACCAGCGAGGCAGGCTCTCCGCCCGCTTCGGCGCTGGCCTGACGCTGTTTTGCGGATTTTCACAGTGCCGACAGCTTGCTGTGGCAGGCTGCCGCCGGGTCCGCCCTTGGCAAGCGGCATCGAACCGTTCGCGCGGCAACTTGCGGACGGCCAGCAAAAGGTCTATAGGAATGATTCGCATCTGGTAGAATCTGCCCGTAATTTCAAAGGCTTACCATGCTCTACCCCGAACTGTTCAAATCGCTGGAAGCGGTCCGCTGGCATATGGACAAGGACATCCCCTGGGATTCCTTCGACGCCAGTCTGCTGACGGACGATCAGGCGAAAACCATCCGCATGAACGCGATCACCGAGTGGTCCGCCCTGCCGGCCACCGAAATGTTCCTGCGCGACAACCGCCACGACTCCGACTTTTCGGCGTTCATGAGCGTGTGGTTCTTTGAGGAGCAGAAGCATTCGCTGGTGCTGATGGAGTACCTGCGCCGCTTCCGCCCGGATATGGTCCCGACCGAGGAAGAACTGCACGCGGTGCGCTTCGAATTCGATCCGGCGCCGCCGCTCGAAACGCTGATGCTGCATTTCTGCGGCGAGATCCGCCTGAACCACTGGTATCGCCGTGCCGCCGAATGGCACACCGAGCCGGTGATCAAGCATATCTACCGCACGCTGTCGCAGGACGAGGCTCGCCACGGCGGCGCCTACCTGCGCTACATGAAGAAGTACCTGAACCAGTTCGGCGACAACGCGCGCTCGGCCTTCGCCAAGATCGGCGTGCTGATGGCGTCGGCGCGCCGCACCGAGAAGCCGCTGCACCCGACCAACCTGCACGTCAACAAGGCCCTGTTCCCGAACGACACCGTGCAGTCGCGCCTGCCCGATCCGGACTGGCTCGAGCACTGGCTGGACAAGCAGATCCGCTTCGACGAAGGCTGGGAGAAGAAGGTCATCGACCGCATCCTGCACAACATGTCGCTGTTGTTCGAGCGCACCTTCGAGACCGTGCAGGACCTGAACCGCTATCGCAAGGAACTGAACGCGCGGCTGCAGGCCAATGGCGGCGCCAAGCCCGCCGAAGCCTGATGCCGGCGCCGTCCTTGCGATGACGCTGTCTCCTCCGGCCTTCGAGGCCAAGCTCGCTTCGACCGACGATCCCCAGGCGCTGCAACGGCGCCTGGCGGCCCTGCCGCGCCCGATGGTCTTTACCAACGGCGTGTTCGACATCCTGCATCGCGGCCATGCCACCTACCTGGCGCAGGCGCGCCAGCTGGGCGCCTGCCTGGTGGTCGGCGTCAACAGCGACGCCTCGGTACGGATGCTGGGCAAGGGCGACGATCGCCCGCTCAATGGCGAGGCCGACCGCATGGCGCTGCTGGCCGCGCTCGAATCGGTCGATCTGGTGCTGATGTTCGGCGAAAAGACGCCGGTCGAGCTGATCCGGCTGGTCCGCCCCGACATCTACGTCAAGGGCGGCGACTACGAGATCGATACGCTGGAAGAGACCCGGCTGGTGCGCAGCTGGGGCGGCCAGGCTTACGCGATCCCCTTCCTGCACGACCGCTCGACCACCAAGCTGCTGCACAAGGTCAGGCAGGGCGGCTGAACCTGCGGGCTGGGCCCTGCGGACCGCGGCCGTGGTTCCGCGTTGAACGGTGCCCGCGTTCGGCCCTGTTCGGGCGGCGTTCAACCCGCGTTCAGCGCCCTCGCTGCTGCGCCGCCATCACCGACAAACCCAGCAACACCAGATTCTCGTGCCGCTCGAACGGCAGCGTCAGCGCGCCGGCCAGCGCC
>NZ_JCBAJO010000346.1:0-3726 GCF_059772245.1 Cupriavidus sp. R6-3 | reverse complement strand
CAGCTCGGCCACCGCCATGCGCGTGAACGGCAGCGTCTGGCTGAAGATCGCCACGCCGATGAAGCCGAGCAGCATGCCGCCGCTGGGGGCCTCGGCGGGCATGGCCGCGCGCGAGGGACAGGGCGCGGCGGTGTCGCGTTGCGTCATGGCAGGGTCCTGGTGGCGTTCTTGCGGGTGGTCTTGCGGGCGTTCATGCGGGGCTGTTCTGGCAGGGACTGTGTTCGGTGGCGTTCTTGAGCGACTGTTCTTGTGCGGCTGTGCTTGTGCGCTGTTCTTGCGGCGGCTTTTGCGTGCGCTACGGCATCGCCGGCCGCCCGGCGAAGGCGATCCACAGCGCGGTCGCGGCCAGCGCCAGCCCCATCGCGCGATTGAACCAGCGGATGCGCTGGCCGACCTGCAGCCACTGGCGCAGCGACGCGCCCATCGCGCCGTAGGCGCCATTGCTGAGAAAGCCGAACACGCCGAACACCGCGCACACCAGCAGGCCGCGCTGCAGCGGCGACTCGGCCCCGGACATGTAGGAGGCGGCGATCGCCAGCGCCAGCATCCAGGCCTTGATGTTGGCGTACTGCAGCGCCACCGATTGCCACACCGACAGCGGCGCCAGTACCTGCCGGTCGCTGAGCGCGGCGCTGCGGCCGATCTTCGCGGCCAGCCACAGCAGGTAGGCGACGCCCGCCAGATGGACGATCGTGGCCAGCACGGGGCTGGCGACGATCAGCGCACCGACCCCTGCCGCGCACAGCGCGAGGATGCTGGCGAAGCCGAGCGCGACGCCGATGCAGTGCGGCAGCGTCGCGCGCAGGCCGAAGTTGGCGCCGGTCACCGCGGCGATGGTGGTGTTGGGGCCGGGCGTGAACAGGCCGACCGTCATCAGCGACAGCAGCGCGGCAAACTGCGTGGCGGTCAGGCCCGCAAGCCAGGCGGGCAGGGACGCATCGATCGGCATCGGGCTCATGCCGCGGCACGCGCCGGACCGGCGTCGGAGATCATCGCCTGATCGGCCGCTTCGGCGAAGTTCACCACCACGCGCCGGTTGGTGCGGCTCTTCTTCTCGATCTTGCTCACCACCACCGGGCCGATCTCGCCGACCGCGGCGACATGGGTGCCGCCGCAGGGCTGGCGGTCGATGCCGGGGATCTCGATGATGCGGATCTGGCTGGTGCCCGCCGGCGGTGCCGCGCCGATGGTGCGCACCAGGTCCGGCTCGGCCGCCAGCGGCTCCGGCGTGATGCGGTCGATGCGAACCGGCGTATCGGCGGCGATCAGCGCATTGAGGCGCTCGGTCAGATCGGCCTTGTCCAGCGTCGATTCGGGCAGGTCGAAGTCGATGCGCGCGGTGTCCGGGTTGATGTTGCAGCCGGTGACCGGCACCGGGATCAGCGAGCCGAGCAGATGCAGGCAGGTGTGCAGGCGCATCAGCCGATGGCGGCGCGCCCAGTCGATCGCCACGGTGACGCGGTCGCCCGGGGCCAGCGCCGGCAGCGCCTGGTCCGGCGCGGGCACGTGCAGGATCGCGCTGCGGTCGGCCGCGTAAAGGGTCTCGGCCAGCGCCATCGTGCTGCCGTCGGCCAGCGTCAGGGTCCCGGTGTCGCCGGCCTGGCCGCCGCTGCGCGCGTAGCAGACCGTTTCGTCGAGCACGATGCCTTCGGGCAGTACCGCCAGCACGGTGGCGCTGCAGCGGTCGAGATACGCGTCCTCGTCGAAGCGCTTGCGCGTCGGCGGCAACAGGGTGTCGGACATCGGGAGTCTCCTTTGTTCTGCGGGGAAATCGCGGATATCGGCGGATATCGGCGGATAGCGCGGGATATCAGCGGTATCGCGAGTATCGCCGGTATCGGCTCGGGTATCGGCTCGGGTATCGGCTCGGGTATCGCTATTGGGTCGGCGGTGCCTCTGGGCCTGTACCGGTGCGGCCGCCTGTCCCGGCATGGCGGTGCCGCCCGGACAGGCTGGCGCCGGCCGTCAGGTGATGCCCGGCAGGCTTTCAACGTGGGTCGATGTTAGACAAGGTTGTCGGTACAGTACCGATACAGTTATTCTGCTGATCCTCAGTACAGTTTTCGGGGGCCGTCCATGGAAACAGGAAACCAAGCCGGATCGCCGCACGGCGAGACCGAACCAGCGCCGCCAGCCGGGCACGCGATGGGCGAAGCGAAGGCCGAGGCTGCCGGCAAGGCCGCGCGTGCCGGCAGCCGCCGTCCGCTGCGGCTGGTGTTGCCGTCGGCCCCCACGGCATCCGGCGAGCTGTCGGCCGCCGGCAGCCTGCCCGACCCGGTGCCGTCGGCGCAGATGACGCTGGTCGGGCAACTGACCGAATGGGCGCGGATGCGGATCGAGGAGCGGGTGTTCCGCCCCGGCATGCGCATGCCGTCGATCCGCCAGCTCGCGCAGGACAAGGGCATCTCGCGCTTTACCGTGGTCGAGGCCTACGACCGGCTGGTCGCGCTGGGCTACCTCGAATCGCGGCGGGGCTCGGGCTTTTTCGTGCGCGAGCGCGGGCCCGGCATCGGTCCGGGCCTGGGCGCGGGCTTGCCCAGCGAGGCCGCCCCGCCGGCGCCGCATGGGTCGCGCAATATCGACGTGCCCTGGCTGCTGCGCAACATGTTCCACCGGGCCGAGCCGCGCAAGGCGCCGGGCCTGGGCTTCCTGCCCAACGACTGGCTCGACGGCGAGCTGATCGGCAGCGCGCTGCGCGGCCTGGCGCGCCAGCCGGGCAGCCATTTCCTCGCCAGCGGCACGCCCGAGGGCTTCCTGCCGCTGCGCCAGCAGCTGCGCACGCGGCTGGCCGAACTGGAGATCGGCGCGGCGCCCGAGCAGATCCTGCTGACCTCGGGCATCACGCAGGCGCTGGACCTGATCGCGCGGCTCTACGTCCGTCCCGGCGATCCGGTGCTGGTCGGCGATCCGGCCTGGTTCGTGATGTTCGCCCGCTTCGCCGCCCAAGGCGCGCAGGTGATCGGCGTGCCGTACACGGGGGAGGGCCCGGACCTCGAAGCGCTGGAGCGCATCGTGCAGGCCCACCGTCCCAGGCTGCTGATCCTCAATTCGGTGCTGCACAATCCGACCGGCACCTCGCTGTCGGCCGCCAAGGCCTTCCAGCTGCTGCGGCTGGCCGAGCAGTACGACTTCCTGGTGGTCGAGGACGACATCTACTGCGACCTGTGCCCGCCGGGCCATCCGGCCACGCGGCTGGCGAGCCTGGATCAGCTCAAGCGCGTGGTCTATCTCGGCAGCTTCTCCAAGACGCTGGCGGCCAATCTGCGGGTCGGCTTCGTCGCGGCCCGTCCCGAACTGGTGCAGAGCCTGACCGACGCCAAGCTGCTGGCGGGGCTCGCCACGCCGGAAATCAACGAGCGCGTGCTGTACAAGGTGCTGACCGAGGGGCACTACCGCAAGCACGTCGAGCGCGTGCGCAACCGGCTCGAGCGCGCCCGCGACGAGACCCGGCACGCGCTGGAGAAGCTGGGCCTGACGCTGTTTCCGGGCCAGCATGCCGGCATGTACCTGTGGGCCGATACCGGCCGCGATACCAATGCGATCGCCACCGCGGGGCACGAGGAGGGCTATCTGTTCGCGCCCGGCAGCCTGTTCTCGCCGTCGCAGCTGCCGTCGGGCTGGATGCGCTTCAATGTCGCCTGCGGCCACGATCCGCAGATGCTGGACTTCCTGGCGCGCCAGCTGGATCGGTTGTAGCCGGGGCCGGGGCCGGGGCCGGAGCCGTGC
>NZ_JCBAJO010000345.1:0-3729 GCF_059772245.1 Cupriavidus sp. R6-3 | reverse complement strand
TGTTGCGCTGCTCGGGATCGAGCTGCAGCGCGCGGGAAAACAGCGCGCGCGCCTCGTCGTGGCGGCCCTCGCGCAGCCGCACCAGGCCCAGGCCGCCGACCACCTCGGCATCGTTGCCGCGCGTGCGCATGGCCTGTTCGAAGGCGGCCTGCGCTTCGGCAAGGTTGCCGCGCTCGAGCTGCCGCAGGCCGCGCTGGCGCGCCTGCCAGGCGGGATCGGCCAGCATGCGCAGATGCGCCTCTCGCCTGGCCTCGAGTTCGGCCAGCGTCTGCCGCGCGATGTCGTCGTCGGGCACTTCCTTCAGATAGCGCTCGAACCAGACCGCGTAGGCGGGATCGTCATTGACGCGATACAGCGTGCGGCGCCAGATGTCGAGCGCGGTCTTGCGGTCGGCGTCGGTGCGCTGGCTCAGTCGATACAGCAGATCGAGGCCTTCGGCGCGCGTGGCGGGGCGGTCGGTCAGCAGGTCCCCCAGCACCAGCGCGAGGCGCGCATCGTCGGGCCGCTGCGCCAGTTGCCTGCGCAGTTCGGCGATGGCGCGCGGACGGCCGGCGTCGGTGCCCGCCAGGATCCGGTAGTAGTCGATCGCCAGCTCGCCCTGCGGCGGCCCGTCGGGAAACAGCCGCTGCAGCCGTTCGAGCGCTTCCTTCTCGTTGCCGCCGCGCGCCAGCATGCGCACCGTCGCCATCTCGCGCTTGTCCTGCGTGGCGATGCGGTAGGTGTCCTCGAGCTCCCGGGTGGCCGGATGCTTCGGATGATGCTGGCGCAGGCGCTGCAGGATACGTTGCGCCTCGGCTGGGCGGTTCGAGCGCAGCTCGATCTGCGCCAGCAACAGCAGCGCATCGGGCTGCTGCGGCTCGATCGTCAGGATCTTGTCGAGGGCGCTGCGCGCCAGGTCGGCGCGATTCTTGGCTTCCCACATGCGCGCCGAAGACAGCAGGCGGGCGAGCTCCGCATTGGCTGAGGACGTGGCCGGCGCGGCGGGCGCCGCTGGCGCGGTTGGGGCCTGCGCTGCCGCGGGCATCGCCGGGACGAGCAGTACCGCGGCGGCGGGGATCAGCGGCGAACGGGGCATGTCGCTGTCCAGGCCGGCGTCAGCGCGCCGTCGGCTTCGAAACGGTACAGGCCATCGAGATGGCCGAGGGCGAACAGCGCCAGCACCTGGCTGAAATAGCCCAGCGGCTGTTCCGCGGCCAGCTTGCGCATCCGCTCGACCTGGCGCTGCGCCGCGGCGGCTTCGCCGAGCGCGGAGAGGTACGGCGCCACCGCGGCGGAAAAACCCCCGTTGCCCGAATTCGGCCCGACGGTGCCGGAGCGCGTATCGACGCGCTCGGGCGGATGGCCGTGCGCGATGGTGTAGTCCGCCATCGGGCGATAGGTCTTCAGCAGCGGGGTGCGCAGCGGATCCTGCGGCGCCAGCATGCCGGCCCACAGATAGACGCGGATCGCGTTGTACGCGCCTTCGGCCTGCGTCTGCTGGTCGGGGCGGAAGCCCGGTTTCGCACCCGCGTGATATTCGACCCAGTCGGGCGAGAAGCCGCGCGGCGCGGTATCGAGCAGCAGGCGGGCCGAACTGGACAGCAGCTGCGCCCATTCCGTCTGTTGCGGCCACAGCGCGGCAAACCGGCGCATCAGCTGCGGCGGCACATAGCTCGGATTGAGCCGCCACATCGTCGGCGAAGGATGAAAGCCCATCGGCCCGGGCAGCAGCGTGCGGCCCAGCCCCGGCAGCAGCGCGGTCTCCTGGCGTACCACCTGGCGCGCGATCACGGTGCCGAGCGCGGTGTAGCGGCGCTCCTGCCAGAGCCGGCCGGCCTCCAGCAGCGCGTAGGCGATCCACAGATCGGCGTCGGAGGCGGGGTTCGCGTCGAGCACGCCCCAGCTCTCGGGCTTGCCGTCGGCGGCCTCGCGCTTGCCCCAGATCCATGCCGGCAGACGTGAAGCGAGATCGCCCTCGGCGAGGTTGTTTTCGGTCCAGGCGAGCAGCCGCTCGAAGGTCGGCCGGTCGTTGGCGACCAGCGCGAAGAACAGCGCATAGGCCTGGCCTTCGGACACCGTGGTCTGCTGCGGCGTGCTGGCGTCGATCACGCGGCCGTCGGCGCTGATGGTGTCGCGCTTGAAGCTGTCCCAGGCGGGCCAGGGACAGGACGCCGCGGCGCAGCCGAGCGACGCGGTCAGCAGCGCGGCGCCCAGCAGCGCGCGCGACGCCGCCGCGAGCCGGCGGACGTTACCGCGCAGGCACGCCCTCATCGCGACCCCCGCCATCGCGAACGCTGCCATCTCAGCCTCCGTTGCGCCGCGCCGCCAGCCTGGACAGCGCCCAGAACGCGCTCAGCGCCACGGCGAGGCCGGCCAGGATGCCGGCGATGCCGAGGAAAACCGGGTGCGAGGACACCCGCACCCAGACCCGCGCATACCAGGGGAAATCGCCGACGAAATAGCGCTCGCCGAGCCGCAGGCCTTCCACCTCCTTGGCGCGCACCACGGTCAGGTCGCCGCGAATCTGCGCGACCTTGGCCGGATCGTCCAGGGCATCGAGCACGTCGCCGAGCCGGTCGGCCTCGGTCGCGGTCACCGCGACCACGCTGTGCCGTTCGCGGTAGGGCGATTCGAAGCCGACCAGCGCGGCCAGCGGGCCGTCGGCCGACAGGATCGCGCGCCCGGCCGGCGTCATCGTCTCCGGCTCGCTGTCGCTGAGCCAGTTCGACCACGCGTTGGCGCGCTGGTCGCGCAGCGCCATCTCGGTCTTGTCGCGCGCGATCATCAGCGGCAGCGACTTGCCCCAGCGCGCCAGCAGTTCGCCGGCGCTGCCGTTGCCGACGATCAGCAGGTTGCGCTGGCCGACCGATTCGACGTCCTTCGCCGGCACCACCGTGACGCGCAGCGCCGGCAGCCCGGTCCAGCGGCCCATATGGCCGAGCAGCGTCAGCAGCGCCTCCTGGTCGATCGCGCGCGGCGCGTCGGGCAGCACCACCGCGGTATCGGCCAGGTCGGCCAGGCGCGTGAACGGGTAGCCGCTGTTGGCGAAGAACGCCAGGTTCGGCATCGCGGCGTAGTGCGCGAAGCCGCTGAAGTCGATGCTCGAGTCCGGATCGATCGCCGCGCGCGCGACCTTGGCCGGCGTCGACGCGCACAGGCCCGTCTTCTGCGAATCCAGATGGAAGCGGAACTGCATCTGGTTGTCGCTGCCGACGCGGAAGGCCGGCACGCGGATCTCGTTGGACACCACCGCGTCGCTGCCCGACAGCAGCGGCACGCTGACCAGGTTCTCGTCGTCGCTGCCCGACAGCGGACGAAGCCGGTACGAGCGCACCAGCTGCTCGTTGATATCGACGTTCAGCACCGAGTCGTTGTAGGTCGACGGCGCGGTATAGCGGTATTTCAGGTTCAGCGGCACGCTGCGCTGGTTCCAGCCGTACAGGTCGGCCGGCACGCGCAGGTTGACGCGGATCGCCTGCGGGTCATTGCCCGAGACCTGCAGCTGCTGCGGATCGGTGACCAGCTCGCGGAACAGCACCGGACGATGGACCGGCGCCCAGTTCGGCGCGTCATACGGCGCGCGCGGCGGTCCCAGGTCGACGGTCTGGATCAGTGCGTGGCGGCCCGCCATCGCCGCCTTGCCGAGCACCAGCGCATTGGCCGCGGTCTGCAGTTCCTCGGCATTGCGGCCGGCGATCACCAGCAGCTTGTGGTCGGGGCTGTTCGGATTGGGCATCACCGTGACCGACG
>NZ_JCBAJO010000344.1:0-3738 GCF_059772245.1 Cupriavidus sp. R6-3 | reverse complement strand
TCCAGTGGCGAGCCCTCGGTCTTGATCCGCTGCAGCACGATGTTCGAGCGGATGTCCATCACGCCCGGCGTGCGATAGAGCCGGTTCACGATGAAATCGGAGTAGTGCTTCAGGTTGCGCGCCTGCACGCGCAGGATGTAGTTGCTGTCGCCGGTGATCACATAGGCCGACAGCACTTCCGGCCACGATTGCACCGCCGCGTTGAACGTGTCATGCCAGCCCTCGACCGCCGGCCGCATCGACACCTGCACGATCGCTTCCAGCTCCAGCCCCAGCCGCTCGGCGTCGAACCAGGCGCGATAACCGCCGATCACGCCACTTTCCTCCAGCAGCCGCACCCGCCGCAGGCAGGCCGAGGGCGACAGCGCGACGCGCTCGGCCAGGTCCTGGTTGCTGATGCGGCCGTTCTGCTGCAGGCAGGTCAGGATGCGCAGATCGATGGGGTCGAGCGTCATGTCGCAGATCCTTTCGCAATGTGTTCGATTTATCGAATTCTATGCGAATTACGGCTCAACCAGCCGTCGAAATAGCAAGCCTCTTTCCCGAAATCTTGACTATCATGCCGGGATCGGCGCCACCGCCGCCTAATGCTATGCCGGCCTTTTGCTGTCCCCGGCCGATGGCTTTACCCGCCTCCCGCATTACCGGCCTGTCGCTTTATCGCCTATCGCCCTATCGGCCCATCGCAAGCCCCTCGACGCGCCCCAATGTCCGACGCCCTTTCGACCTCCCCGACCACGGCCCGCGCGCTGTGGGACATCAGCCCCCCGCTGTCGCCGGCGACGCCGGTGTGGCCCGGCGACACGCCGTTCCAGCAGCAGAGCGCCTGGCAGATGGACGAGCAATGCCCGGTCAACGTCGGCCGCATCACGCTGTCGCCGCACACCGGCGCGCACGCGGATGCGCCGCTGCACTACGCGGCCGACGGCGCGCCGATCGGCGAGGTGGATCTGGACCCGTACCTGGGCCCCTGCCGGGTGATCCATTGCATCGGCGCGGCGCCGCTGGTGCGGCCGGAACAGGTCGCGGACGCGCTCGACGGCGTGCCGCCGCGCGTGCTGCTGCGCACCTATCGCAGCGCGCCGCTGACCGAATGGGACCCCGACTTCTGCGCGGTGGCGCCGGAAACCATCGCGCTGCTGGCCGAACGCGGCGTGCGCCTGATCGGCATCGACACGCCGTCGCTGGATCCGCAGCAGTCCAAGACCATGGATGCGCACCGGATGGTGCGAACGCATCGGATGGCGATTCTCGAAGGGCTGGTGCTCGACGCCGTCGCGCCCGGCGACTACGAACTGATCGCGCTGCCGCTGCGCCTTGCCGCGCTGGACGCCAGCCCGGTGCGGGCGGTGCTGCGCAGCCTGTCCTGAGGGCCGACCGCCCCGGCGTCCCCGCCTTTCCGCATCTGCGCACCGATCGCGACCGCCGCTGGCGGCGATCGCCAAACCATCATCAAGGAAGCCATGACCGCAACTACCCGCGAGCAATGCCTGTCGCTGGACCGGCAAGACCCCTTGCGCCCGCTGCGCGACGCCTTCGCGCTGCCCGACGGCGTGATCTATCTGGACGGCAATTCGCTGGGCGCCCGCCCGCGCGCGGCCGCCGCCCGCGCCGCTCAGGTCGTCGAGCAGGAATGGGGCGAAGGCCTGATCCGCAGCTGGAATACCGCCGGCTGGTTCGAACTGCCGCAGCGCCTGGGCAATCTGCTGGCGCCGCTGGTCGGCGCCGGCGAGGACGAGGTCGTCGTCACCGACACCACCTCGGTCAACCTCTTCAAGGTGCTGGCCGCCGCGCTGCGCGTGCAGGGGCTGCGCAGCCCGGCGCGCAGGGTGATCGTCTCCGAGCGCAGCAATTTCCCGACCGATCTGTATATCGCCCAGGGCCTGGCCGATCTGCTGCAGCAGGGCTATTCGCTGCGCCTGGTCGACAGCCCCGACGAGATCGACGCGGCGGTGCGCGACGATACCGCCGTGCTGATGCTGACCCACGTCAACTACAAGACCGGCGAGATGCTCGACATGGCGGCGCTGACCGAACTGGCGCATGCGCGCGGCGCGCTGACGGTCTGGGACCTGGCGCATTCGGCTGGCGCCGTGCCGGTCGCGCTGCGCGAGTCCGGCGCGGACTACGCGGTCGGCTGCACCTACAAGTACCTGAACGGCGGCCCGGGCTCGCCGGCCTTCCTGTGGGTCGCACCGGCGCTGCGCGACGCGTTCTGGCAGCCGCTGTCGGGCTGGTGGGGCCACGCCGCGCCGTTCGCGATGGAGCCCGACTACCGCCCGCGCAGCGGCGTCTCGCGCTTCCTGTGCGGCACGCAGCCGATGACCTCGCTGGCGATGGTCGAATGCGGACTGGAAATCTTCGGCCGCACCGACATGCAGGCGCTGCGCGCCAAGTCGCTGCAGCTGACCGATCTGTTCATCGCGCTGGTGGAAGCGCGCTGCGGCCACCATCCGCTGACGCTGGTCACGCCGCGCGAGCACGCGCGCCGCGGCAGCCAGGTCAGCTTCGCCCATCCGCAGGGCTATGCCGTGATGCAGGCGCTGATCGAGCGCGGCGTGATCGGCGACTACCGCGAGCCGCGGATCATCCGTTTCGGCTTCACGCCGCTCTACACTGGTTTTGCGGACGTCTGGGATGCGGTGGAAGTGTTGCGCGACGTGCTCGACAGCGGCGCCTACGAAGCGGCGCGCTTCCAGACGCGCACGGCGGTGACCTGAGCAGCGAGCGAAACGATGACCATGGAATCGAAGAACATCAAGGCCGGGCACGGCGGCTGCCCGATGTCGGGCGGCGGGGCGCACCACGGGGAAACATCGCGCGAGGGTGGATCTCCATCCGAATCTCCATCCGGCGACAAGTCGGCTCCCGGGGACAAATGGCATGGCGCGCAGCTCGACATGCGCCAGCAGATGAGCTACGGCGACTATCTGGCGCTCGACCAGATCCTGAACGCCCAGCATCCACTCTCGCCCGATCACAACGAGATGCTGTTCATCGTCCAGCATCAGACCACCGAGCTGTGGATGAAACTGATGCTGCATGAGCTGCGCGCCGCGCGCGAGGCGGTGCGGCGCGACGACCTGCCGCCGGCGTTCAAGATGCTGACGCGGGTGTCGCGCATCATGGACCAGCTGGTGCAGGCGTGGAACGTGCTGGCGACGATGACGCCGCCGGAGTATTCGGCGATGCGGCCCTATCTGGGGATGTCGTCCGGCTTCCAGTCGTTCCAGTACCGCGAGATCGAATTCATCCTCGGCAACAAGAACGCCGCGATGCTGCGCCCGCACGCACACCGTCCGCAGCACCATGCGCTGGTCGAGGAGGCGCTGCGCACGCCGTCGCTGTACGACGAGGCGATCCGGCTGATGGCGCGGCGCGGCTTCGCGATCGACGCGGCCTGCCTCGAGCGCGACTGGACCGAGCCGGCCGGCTACAACGCCTCGGTCGAAGCCGCCTGGCTGGAGGTCTATCGCAAGCCCGAGGCGCACTGGGAGCTGTACGAGCTCGGCGAGAAGTTCGTCGATCTCGAGGATGCCTTCCGCCAATGGCGCTTCCGCCATGTCACCACGGTCGAACGCGTGATCGGCTTCAAGCGCGGCACCGGCGGCACCGAGGGGGTCAGCTATCTGCGCAAGATGCTCGACATCGTGCTGTTCCCCGAACTGTGGAAGCTGCGCACGGACCTGTGATGGCGATCGCTCGCTGAGCCGCCGCGGCGACCCGAGCGACTCGGAT
>NZ_JCBAJO010000343.1:0-3740 GCF_059772245.1 Cupriavidus sp. R6-3 | reverse complement strand
CTCGAAGGTGTGGAACGGCGCCGGCGACGGCACGGTCCACTCCAGGCCTTCGGCGCCTTCCCACGGCTTGTCGGCGGCCACTTCGCCTCCGCGGTACGACGGCAGCACCACGAAGAAGAAGAAATACACCTGCATCAGGCCGAAGCCCAGCGCGCCCAGCGACGAGATCGCGTTGAAGTCCGCGAACTGGATCGCGTAGTCCGCATAGCGGCGCGGCATGCCCGCCAGCCCGAGGAAGTGCATCGGGAAGAAGGCGATGTTGAAGAAGATGATCGAACCCCAGAAGTGGACCTTGCCGCGGGCCTCGTTGTACATGAACCCGCTCCACTTCGGACCCCAGTAGTAGAAGCCCGCGAACAGCGCGAACAGCGAGCCCGCCACCAGCACATAGTGGAAGTGCGCCACGATGAAGTAGGTGTCCTGGATCTGGATGTCGATCGGTGCCACCGCCGGGATCAGGCCGGTGAAGCCGCCGATGGTGAACACGAAGATGAAACCGATCGCGAACAGCATCGGGGTCTCGAAGGTCATCGAGCCCTTCCACATGGTGGCGATCCAGTTGAAGATCTTCACCGCCGTCGGCACCGCGATCAGCATCGTCGCGTACATGAAGAACAGCTGGCCGGTCACCGGCATGCCGGTGGTGAACATGTGGTGCGCCCAGACGATGAACGACAGGATCGCGATCGAGGCGGTCGCGTAGACCATCGAGCTGTAGCCGAACAGGCGCTTGCGCGAGAAGGCCGGCACCACCTGCGAGATGATCCCGAATGCCGGCAGGATCATGATGTAGACCTCGGGGTGGCCGAAGAACCAGAAGATATGCTGGTACATCACCGGGTCGCCGCCGCCGGCCGCCGAGAAGAAGCTGGTGCCGAAGTGGCGGTCGGTCAGGACCATGGTGATGGCGCCCGCCAGCACCGGCATCACGGCGATCAGCAGGTAAGCGGTGATCAGCCAGGTCCAGCAGAACATCGGCATCTTCATCAGCGTCATGCCCGGCGCGCGCATGTTCAGGATGGTGACGATGATGTTGATCGAACCCATGATCGAGGACGCGCCCATGATGTGCATGGCGAAGATCGCCATGTCCATGCCCGGGCCCATCTGCACCGACAGCGGCGCGTACAGCGTCCAGCCTGCGGCGGTGGCGCCGCCCGGCACGAAGAACGACAGCGCCAGCAGCAGCGCGGCGGGCGGCATCAGCCAGAAGCTGAAGTTGTTCATCCGCGCGAACGCCATGTCGGAGGCGCCGATCTGCAGCGGGATCATCCAGTTCGCGAAGCCGACGAAGGCCGGCATGATGGCGCCGAACACCATCACCAGGCCGTGCATCGTGGTGAACTGGTTGAACAGTTCGGGGCGGAAGAACTGCAGGCCCGGCTCGAACAGCTCCAGGCGGATCAGCAGCGCGAGCACGCCGCCCGAGATCAGCATCGTGAAGGAGAACAGCAGGTACAGCGTGCCGATGTCCTTGTGGTTGGTGGCAAACAGCCAGCGGCGCCAGCCATGCGGATGATCGTGGTGTTCGTCATGCGCGTGGTCGTGCGGATGGGCGAGTGCGTCCGGGGTAGCAGTACTCATCGCGAAAACTCCTGAAATCCTGTTCTAACGTCCACGCGCTCAGCTCGCGGCGCCCTGGGCGCCCGCGCTGGCTTGCTCTGCGGCGGGCTTGGCGTCCGCCGGTGCGCCCTGCGCCGACTTGGCGCCGCCGCCCTCGGGGAACTTGCCCGCACGCGCATTGACGAAGTCGGCCGGCTGGATGACCTCGCCGGTCTTGTTGCTCCAGACGTTGCGGGTGTAGGTCATCACCGCGGCGAGCTCGGTGTCGGACAGCTGCTTCCACGACGGCATGCCGCCCTTGCCCTCGAGCAGGATGTGCATCTGGTCGGCCTGCGGGCCGTTGACCACCTTCGAGCCGTCCAGCGCCGGGAAGGCGCCGGCGCCCTTGCCGTTGGGCTGGTGGCACACCGCGCAGTTGGCGGCGTAGACCTTCTCGCCGCGCACCTTCAGCTCGTCCAGGGTCCAGGTCTTGTTGGGATCGTCGGCCGCGGCGGCCATCGCCTTCTTCTTCTCCTCGACCCACTTGGTGTACTCGGCGTCGGTCACCACGCGCACCACGATCGGCATGAAGGCGTGTTCCTTGCCGCACAGCTCGGCGCACTGGCCGCGGTAGACGCCGGTCTTCTCGGCGCGGAACCAGGTGTCGCGCACGAAGCCGGGAATCGCATCCTGCTTGACGCCGAAGGCCGGGATCATCCAGGCGTGGATCACGTCGTTGGCGGTCGTGACGATGCGGATCTTCTTGTTGACCGGCACCACCATCTCGTTGTCCACCTCCATCAGGTAGGTGTTCGACTTGGGCGCCTCGTTGTTGATCTGCTCGCGCGGGGTGGTCAGGGTGGACACGAAGGAGATGCCCTCGCCCTCACCCTTCAGATAGTCGTAGCCCCACTTCCACTGGTAGCCGGTGGCCTTGATCGTGATGTCGGAGTTGGTGGTGTCCTTCATCGCGACCACGGTCTTGGTCGCGGGCAGCGCCATGCCGATCACGATCAGGAACGGGATGATGGTCCAGACGACTTCGACGGTGATGCTTTCGTGGAAGGAGGCCGGCTTGGAGCCCTTGGCCTTGCGGTGCGTGAAGATGGAATAGAACATCACGCTGAACACCGCGATGAAGATCACCGTGCAGATGATCAGCATCATCCAGTTCAGCCAGTGAATCTGCTCGGCGATCTTGGTGACCGGCTCGGTCAGGTTCAGCTGGCGCACGGCGGGACCGCCCGGCATGTCTTCGACAGCGAGGGCTGCCTGGCTGGCGAGCAGGGACGCGCCTGCCAGACACGCTGCGGATGCCTTCTTCCACATTTTCATTTGTTGTCTCTACCCAAATTACAGATTCGAATCTGCCCCTCGCTCCCAACGGTGCCGCCTTTTACAAGGCGCGCAATGCTGAAACGAGTTCCTGCGCGAACTTTCGTCGCTTGTACGGGTCCAGAAAACACCCCACCTGCACAGCGTGCGTTCCAGAGCGCACCACCACCAGCGCCGGGAACGATTCGCCCAGTTCGACCCGCACCCAGTGCGGATTGAATTCCTCGCGGGTCACCTCACCGGCGCTGGCCTTCTCGACCACCAACCTGCCCTCGCTGAGCGTGACGCGCTCGTAGTCTGTCGCGTGCTGTGCATAGGCGAGCAGGGCCACGCCCAGCCCGGCCAGTTCGAGCCCCGCAAAGGGCAGCACGAGCCAAGCCCCTCGCCACGCGAAGAACAAGGCGATGGCAAGGGAAATACTGACGATGGAGAGGTAAAACCAGCCGACCTGGCGTGGAGACAGCGAACAATTCCGCTTCATCAGCCAGTCGTTGTTCGGCACGGCATGGGCTCCGTTGGGACTATCACCGGGCCCGTCACGCGCCGTCTGGAGTGCGATACCGAGTTCCTGCATCGCCAACCACTCTGCATCGCTGCATCGGTTGCACGCCTGGAATTCTGCCGGCTTCACCGCACTGCTGCACTGCTTCGGTGCTAAAACGCCGATCTTCTGTGCCAGGGGACCACTGCGACAAACTGGCGCATTATAGGGCGCTTCGTCAACCGTAACAAGCCAAGTCCGGCGCGGCACGGCGCCCGCGCCACAGCGCGGCGGTGCACAGCGGCAGTGCAGCGGCGCGATGTACGCCGGGTCGCGGCGGTGTCGGAGGGGGCTTGATGCAAGGTCCCGCGCGACGTAGGTG
>NZ_JCBAJO010000342.1:0-3797 GCF_059772245.1 Cupriavidus sp. R6-3 | reverse complement strand
GGACAAGGAGCGCGCCAAGGCCAGCGCCGCGGCCGCCCATCAGGAATCCGGCTCGATCCGCGTGCCGACCGAGAAGGTCGACCAGATCATCAACCTGGTCGGCGAACTGGTGATCACGCAGTCGATGCTGGCGCAGACCGCGTCGTCGCTCGACCCGGTGCTGTTCGACCGCCTGTTCTCCGGCATGGGCCAGCTCGAGCGCAATGCGCGCGATCTGCAGGAAGCGGTGATGTCGATCCGCATGATGCCGATGGACTATGTGTTCTCGCGCTTCCCGCGCCTGGTGCGCGACCTGGCCGCCAAGCTCGGCAAGCAGATCGACCTGGTGACCTTCGGCAAGGCCACCGAACTGGACAAGAGCCTGATCGAGCGGATCATCGACCCGCTGACCCACCTGGTGCGCAACAGCCTGGACCACGGCATCGAGACGCCCGACAAGCGCGTCGCCGCGGGCAAGGATCCGACCGGCCAGCTGATCCTGTCGGCGCAGCACCACGGCGGCAACATCGTGATCGAGGTCAGCGACGACGGCGGCGGCCTGCGCCGCGACAAGATCCTGGCCAAGGCGATGCAGAACGGCCTGCCGGTGTCGGAGAGCATGAGCGACGAGGAAGTGTGGCAGCTGATCTTCGCGCCGGGATTCTCGACTGCCGAGGCGGTCACCGACCTGTCCGGCCGCGGCGTCGGCATGGACGTGGTCAAGCGCAACATCCAGGAGATGGGCGGCCATGTCGAGATCAGCTCGCGCCCGGGCAACGGCACCACCACCCGCATCGTGCTGCCGCTGACGCTGGCGATCCTCGACGGCATGTCGGTCAAGGTCGGCGAGGAGACCTTCATCCTGCCGCTGAACTGCGTGATGGAGTCGCTGCAGCCGAAGGCCGACGACGTGCGCACCGCCGCCAATACCGAGCGGGTGATGCACGTGCGCGGCGAATACCTGCCGCTGCTGGAGCTGCACCGCGTCTTCAACGTCGAGAACGCCGTACAGGAGCCGACCCAGGGCATCGCCATCATCCTGCAGGCCGAAGGCAAGCGTTTCGCGCTGCTGGTCGACCAGCTGATCGGCCAGCACCAGGTCGTGCTGAAGAACCTGGAGACCAACTACCGCAAGGTGCCGGGCATCTCGGCCGCGACCATCCTGGGCGACGGCAGCGTGGCGCTGATCGTCGACGTCGCCGCGCTGCAGCGCACCGGCGTGCGGCGCCAGGAGCCGGCGCTGGCTTGAGGCGAAGGCAAGAATCAACAAGGAGCAACACATCATGGCCGGCATCGGACATAGCGACACCCCCGGAAGCGAGGCGGCGGGCCAGGAGTTCCTGGTGTTCACGCTGGGCTCCGAGGAATACGGCATCGACATCCTGAAGGTGCAGGAGATCCGCAGCTACGACGGCGTGACGCGGATCGCCAATGCGCCGGACTTCATCAAGGGCGTGACCAACCTGCGCGGCGTGATCGTGCCGATCGTCGACCTGCGCATGAAGTTCCGCCTGGGCAACGTCAAGTACGACCACCAGACCGTCGTCATCATCCTGAACATCGCCGGCCGCGTGGTCGGCATCGTGGTCGATGGCGTGTCGGACGTGCTGACGCTGACCGGCGAGGCGATCAAGCCGGCGCCGGAGTTCGGCGTGTCGGTGTCGACCGAGCACCTGACCGGCCTGGCGACCGTCGAAGGCCGCATGCTGATCCTGCTCGACATCGAACGGATGATGACCAGCCCCGAGATGGCCCTGATCGAGGGCGAGGTCGCCTGAGCGGGCCCGGGCCGTTGCTGGCCCGCCGCTCGGGTTCGCCAGCCCTTCGCTTCATCAGGATCCCGCCGCCGTACCGCAGCCAACTTCGTCCCACCCTCGTCGATCCACCGCAGACATGACGCCGCATCGAACCCCCGCTCCCCGCGCCGCGGCCCCCGCCATGCCGCTCGCCACGCTGCGGGACGACGCGCGCGACTTCCTGCTGACCGACCGCGACTTCGACAAGGTGCGCGTGCTGATCCACCGCCGCGCCGGCATTTCGCTCGGCGCGCAGAAGCGCGAGATGGTCTACAGCCGGCTGGCACGCCGGCTGCGCGCGCTGCATCTGAACGACTTCGCCAGCTACCTGGCGCTGCTGGAGGGCGACGAGTATTCCGGCGAGTGGGAATTCTTCACCAACGCGCTGACCACCAACCTGACCTCGTTCTTCCGCGAGGCGCACCACTTTCCGCTGCTGGCCGAGCATGCCAAGCGGATCGGCCGGCCGTATTCGGTCTGGTGCGCGGCGGCATCGACCGGCGAGGAACCGTATTCGATCGCGATCACGCTGGCCGAGGCGCTCGGCGAGCGCGCCGCGACGGTGCTGGCCACCGACATCGACACCCAGGTGCTGGCCAAGGCGCGTACCGGCGTCTATTCGGCCGAACAGGTCGCGCGGCTGTCGCAAGAACGGCTCAAGCGCTTCTTCCTGAAAGGCACCGGGCAGCGTGCCGGCCAGGTCAAGGTCAAGCCCGAGCTGGCTTCGACGATCGCCTTCGAACCGCTGAACCTGCTGGCGCCAGACTGGGGCATCCGCGAGCGCTTCGATGCGATCTTCTGCCGCAACGTGATGATCTATTTCGACAAGCCGACCCAGGGCCGCATCCTGGAGCGCTTCGTCCCGCTGCTCAAGCCGCATGGCCTGCTGTTCGCCGGCCATTCGGAGAACTTCTCCTACGTGACGCGCGCCTTCCAGCTGCGCGGGCAGACCGTCTACGAACTGGCGCCGGGCGCGGCCAGGGCCGGAGCCGCCTGATGCAGACGCCGCACCTGCCGGAGGCGATCGCCACCCGCACCTACTTCGACCGCGAGTTCGGCAAGCAGGCCATCAAGCTGCTGCCCAACGAGTACTACGTCACGCGCGACGACGTGGTGCTGACCACGGTGCTCGGCTCCTGCGTGGCCGCCTGCATCCGCGACGAGAAGGCCGGCGTCGGCGGCATGAACCACTTCATGCTGCCGGACGACGAGAACGCCGGGCCCGACCGCGTGCTGTCGGCGTCCATGCGCTACGGCTGCTATGCGCTCGAGGTGCTGATCAACGAGCTGCTGAAGATGGGCGCGCGCCGCGAGCGGCTCGAGGCCAAGGTGTTCGGCGGCGGCGCGGTGCTGGCCAACATGACCACGCTGAACATCGGCGACCGCAACGCCGAGTTCGTGCTGCGCTATCTGAAGACCGAGGAGATCCGGGTCGCGGCGCAGGACCTGCGCGGACCGCACGCGCGCCGGGTCAGCTATTTCCCGCAGACGGGCCTGGCGCTGGTGCGCCGGCTGACGCGCCAGGACGACCAGGCGGTCGTCGAACGCAGCGAGCGCGCGCTGGCGCGCGCCATTTCCGCGACGCCGGTACGCGGCGGCGTCGAGCTGTTCGGGCGGCGCGGCGCCGCTTCCACCGTTTCCTGAATTCGAAGGACCCGTTTTCGACATGACCGCCGCCGCCAAGATCAAGGTGCTCTGCGTGGACGACTCCGCGCTGATCCGCAGCCTGATGACGGAGATCATCAACAGCCAGCCCGACATGGAGGTGGTCGGCACCGCGCCGGACCCGCTGGTCGCGCGCGAGATGATCAAGCGCCTGAACCCCGATGTGCTGACGCTGGACGTCGAAATGCCGCGCATGGACGGCCTCGATTTCCTCGAGCGGCTGATGCGGCTGCGGCCGATGCCGGTGTTGATGGTGTCCTCGCTGACCGAGCGCGGGTCCGAGATCACGATGCGCGCGCTGGAACTGGGCGCGGTGGACTTCATCACCAAGCCCAAGCTCGGCATCCGCGACGGCCT
>NZ_JCBAJO010000341.1:0-3839 GCF_059772245.1 Cupriavidus sp. R6-3 | reverse complement strand
GGCGCCGCTGACGGCGCTGGCCTTCGATTTCAGCAATGCGGACCTGGCGGGTGCCGATCCGCCGGTTGCCGGCGTATCGCATCTGCGTTTCAACGGCGCCAACCTGAAGCACGCGACGCTGCGCGATATCAGCCTCGCATGGACCGATTTCAGCGGTGCCGAGCTCGACGGGGCACGCATCACGATCGCCGCGGAGACGCTGGCGCGGGTCGCGCGGCCCAGCGTGCTGGCGCTGGCATTGCAATCGATTGCAACCATCGACCCGCGCCATGCCGGGCTGCGGCGCGCACTGATGGAGCAGGTGCTGGGCGCCCTGCAGCAGGCGGCGGCGCTGGCCCGCAGGGACCGCGTCATGCTGCCCGCCGAGTTGCGGGCGCTGGTCTCGGTGCATCCGCTGTTTGCCGGCCTGCCGGGCCGGGAGACGGTGCTGGAGCGATGCGCACCGGCTGGTGCCGAGCGGCATCCGGCCCGCTGAGGCGCCGAGCCGCAGAGCCACTGAATCGGCGAATCGGTGTCGGTGAGCCAGGGCCGGTATCGACGCCGGCCCCGTATCGAAAACCGCCGACGCTGGCGACTACCGCCGAAACCGGCCTCAGCCCTTCCGTTCGCCGCCCAGCGCCTCGGTCAGATCGCCCAGCATGGCCGACAGCTCGCCGGCCATCAGCGCGAAGTCCGCGTCGAAGCGCTCGTCCTCGTCGCTCATGGTGCCGTCGATCTGCTCCTTGACCACATCGAGCGGCGCCACGCGCTTGATCGCCAGCGCGTCGGTCAGCACGAAGGAGACGCGGTCGTTCCAGGTCATCGCCAGGCGCGTGCAGCGCTTGCCGGCGGCAATATGGCGGCGCAGCTCTTCGGCGTCTAGCGGATGGCGGACATAGCGGACGGTCGCCTTGCTCTCGGCGCTGGCCTGCAGCTCGATCTCCTGATCGACGGTAAAGCCGGCCGGCGCCGCATCGTCGGCCAGCCAGCCGGTCATCGCCGCCACCGGCGACTGGTTGACCTGCAGCGAGGTCAGCGGCAGCGGGTCCAGCGCCTTGAACAGCAGCGTGCGGACCTCGTCGGCCTTGATCGCCGAGGCCGCGTCGATTGCCAGCCAGCCGCGCTCCGGGTCGATCCAGACGCGGGTATCGCGGCGAATGCTGAAGGCGCGCGGCAGCAACTCCTCGGTGATCTGTTCCTTCAGTTCGCGCAGCTGCTTGCGGCCCGGCTTGTAGCCCTGCTGCTCCTCGAGCTCGGCGGCGCGCGCCTTGGTCACCTGATTGACCACGGTGGCCGGCAGCAGCTTCTTCTCGGCGCGCATGGTCAGCAGCATCTGCTTGCCCACGCGGTGCACCAGCGCGCCGTTATCGCGCGGCGAGGCCCATCCCTGGGTCTGCATTTCGAGGCTGGTACCCGGATAGAAGGCGTGCGAGGCGAGGCAGGCCTCGACCTCGTCGGCGTCCTTGTTCCAGGGTGCGGAGAAGCGGTGTAGCTGAAGATTCTTGAACCACATGAGAATTCGGTACCTCGGCCGGTTGGCGAAAGGGACGAATTCTAGCGGCTTGGCGTTGCCGGTGTCGCGGACGTTGGCGTGGCGGAGGAAACAAAGGCGGCAAGGAGGCCGGCAAGGACGGCGGCAACACGGCTCGGCTTCCCAGCCACGGAATCGACAGGAAAAAGCGCCGCGGCCCCCTGCCAAGGGCCGCGGCGCGAGGTGCTGCAAGGCATCACCAGCAGATGGCGCGCCTTACAGGTCCAGCTTGGTGATCTTGGTGCCTTCGAGGCTCAGGCCAGCCATCAGGCCTGCGTTGGTCAGCGCGAAGCCCACCACCGGCTGCTGCACGGTATTGGTGTCGAGCGCGCCGTTGGCGCCGACCTTGGCGACCGCCACGGTGGCGTCGACACCCGCGGTCCAGCCGTCGCTGGCCAGGAATTTGTCGAGCGCCTGCTGGTTCATGAACATGAAGATCAGCGCCTTCGATTGCGCGCCGATCTGCCAGCCCAGCGAACCCGAGATGGTGCGGTAATAGCCGCGGGTGGTATTGCCCACGCGCAGCGCGCCATCGCCATATTCGCCGCCGACGAAGAAGCCGGCCGACAGCGTGCGCGGAAACACCAGGATGCCCCGGGCGCGCGAGGCGAGGTCGCGCGAGCCGTTGACCGAGCTGTACAGCCGGTCCAGCGTGTTTTGAACGCCGGAATCGATCTCGCGGCGGCGCGTCGTTTTCTCGGCCGGGGAAGAAGCCGAATCGCGCGTGGTGGTGCACGCGCCCAACAGCAGGCCGCTGCCGGCCACCGCCAAACCGAGACCCGCACTGGCGTTCAGGAATGCCCTACGTTCCATGTTGTTCTCCTTTGTTCCTGTCAAACACTGCGATGCCAACCAGGATGGCGCCACGCCGACGGTCGCTGGATCGTTGGACCGGGCAAATGGCTTCCATCACGCTGCCCTCCGTTTGTGCAATATACAAAGCGAGGAACGCGACCGCTGTAGGACTTCCCGCCCAGCTGGGGTGGTGTCTGTCCTACACGGCACTTTTTGCGGCGCCAATGCAACGCGATGTAACGAGGTGTTGCGATGTCCGACGTCGGCGCTACCATGCGGCATGCCTAAAGTTCTTGCCCTGATCCCCGCCATCCTGCTGGTCGGCGCGTGCGCCTCGCATGCGCCCGCGGACCAGCAGGCCGCCGCTGCCGCCACCGCCGCCGCCGCCGAGAGCCAGGCCGCCTCCGGGCCGCCGCCCGAGTGGCAGAAGAAGCGGCAGCAATACACCGACTGCGCGCGCGACAAGGCCGAAGCCCGCTCGGCCAAGCCCGGCACGACCCAGGCCGTGGTCAACGATGCGCTGCGCGACTGCCGCGGCGAACTCGATGCCGTGCGCACGTCGTTCCGCGAGTATCTCGATGGCCAGATGGTGTCGGCCCACGGCAAGCGCTCCGCGCGCCAGGCCGCTGACCGGCTGGGCCGCGATACCGAGGACAAGGTGCGCGCCTACCTGCTGCGCCACGTCGAGTACCACCGCGCCGTCGCCGCGCGCCAGTAAGCCGGCGTTCGCACCTGCGCGGCGGCCCGCCGAGGGCCGCCCGCCACCGGGCACCGCCTCGATGGCCGCCCGGCCTTATCTCGATATTCCTCTCGATATCCCTCCCGATATTCCCCTCAATGCGGCGCGCCACTGCGCGCCGTTCCTGCGTCCGTCTGCCGGATCGGAATTCCCCTGAGTTGACCCGCGCCATTGGCGCCATGCGCGCCGTCCGGGCGCGGATAGCGCTGCGCGTCGAAGCGGTGCAGCAGCTCGGCCGCACGCGCGGCGGCGACCGCGTGCGCGGCCAGCTTGATATGGCCGAAGCCGCGTACCTTGGCAGGCAATTGCGCGATCTCGACGGCGATCGGCAGCCGCGCCTCCGTCAGCGCCGGCAGCAGGGCGCGGATGCGGGCCTCGTAGTCGGCGATGGACTGCCGCTCCAGCCTGCGTTCGGCGGTCCTGCCGAACGGATCGAAGCGCGTGCCGCGCAGCCGCTTGCCCCTGGCGAGCCATCCCATCAACGGCCATAGCCAGGCGCCAAAGGCGATCTTGCGCGGCGGCTCGCCATGCTTGCCGGGCCGGGACAGCAGCGGCGGCGCCAGATGGAAGCGCAGCCGCAGCGGGCCGTCGAAGCGCTCGCGCAGCGCCTGCCGGAAGGCGGGATCGCTGTGCAGCCGCGCGACCTCGTATTCGTCCTTGTATGCCATCAGGCGCGCGAACTGCTCGGCCACCGCACGGGTCAGCCGGCGCTCGCGTCCGGCCTCGCCAAGGGCGTCCTCCGCGGCCTGCACGGCCTCGACGAGCGCGGTATAGCGCGCCGCGTAGGCGGCGTCC
>NZ_JCBAJO010000340.1:0-3842 GCF_059772245.1 Cupriavidus sp. R6-3 | reverse complement strand
GCGTCGAAGCCGGCCGCGGGAGTCGACGGCGCGCCCGGTGCGCCGGCGACTGCAACGTCAGGCTGCGCGACCTGGATCAGCGCCGCGGCCTCGTAGCGCGGCGGCACCGTCAACGCGGCCAGTCCGGCCACGGCGGCGCCGGCCAGCGTCGCACCGACCAGCAGGCCGGCGCGATCCTGCAGCGCACGCGCATAGCCGGCCGGCCGCTGCGGCACCACGTTGGGAGCCGGCATCGTTCCGGCGAAAGACAACCTGTCCACGGCAATCTCCTGACGCACTGGCGCAGTTCACGCTTCGGCGAGGGCCGGCAGCAGCCGGTCGAACTCGCGCTTGACGAGCTTGTAGCATTCGCACGAATGCGCTTCGAGCCCATGACGATCCAGCACCGTGATATGGCCGCGGCTGTGATGGATCAGGCCGAGGTCCTCCAGCTTGCCGGCGGCCTCGGTCACGCCCTCGCGGCGCACGCCGAGCATGTTGGCGATGACCTGCTGCGTGATCACCAACTCGTTGGTCGCCATGCGATCGAGCGCGAGCAGCAGCCAGCGGCACAGCTGCTTGTTCAGCGAATGATGGCGATTGCAGACCGCGGTCTGCGCGATCTGCGTCAGCACGGCCTGCACGTACAGCAGCGTGGCGCGCTGGATCGTCGGCGAGCGCATGAACTCCTGGCGCAGCGTGCCCGCCGACAGCCGATAGGCAAAGCCGGGCGTGCGCACCTCGACGCGGCACGGCATGGTGTCGCCGCCGGTCAGCACCGGAATGCCGACCAGGCCCTCGTTGCCGATCGCGGCGATCTCGGCCGTCGCGCCGTTTTCCAGCAGCGACAGCATCGACACGATCGCCGTGGTGGGAAAGTACACATGGTGGATGCGTTGACCCGAGTCGGTGAGCAGTTGTCCCGCACGCATCCGCACCAGCTCCAGATGACCCGACAGCGTCTCCCACTCCTTGCGCGGCAGCGAGGCCAGCAGGTGGTTGACGTGCAAATCCGAACGTTGACCGATCATTTCTGTTCTCCCTTCTTGTCCTTTTTGTTGCTGTTTTTCCCCCGCCTCGCACCAGGACCCATCGACGACGTCCGTCACAACCACGAGACAGCGATGCTGACCATGACGGCGACGCGGTGCGGCTTGCGTGCTTCCATTAAGTTCCATCTGTGGGACGCCCAACAGTAGCCGCACGGCTGAAACCTGCTCATCCTTCGGTAGGTGGGAATCGGGAGGGAGCCGCGTTACAGCGGTGCAACCTTTTGGCACGGCGCAGCGGCGATGCCTGCGCGCGTTGTGATGGGGATTGGCTTGCGCGACGATGCGCTACGCGCCGTAGCCAAGTGGACGAGGCGCGTTCAGCGCGCGAATCTCACCCATCGGGATGGCGGTGTTCGCCAGACGGTTTAGGCCTTCTCCGCCGCCTTCATTGCCGTGCCCCTCCCGATCACGTGTTCCCTCGTCGGCACGCAGCAGCACACGGCGGCTCGCACCGGGTGCGAGATGGAAGTAATCGCTTGCCGGTTGCAGGTTCGCATCGTCGATCTGCACCCAGCGCGCGAAGCGGCGCGCCGATATCGTCAGCCACCACTGACCGTCGATGCGCTCGACCTGCGCATGTAGCTCAGGCGGCGTGAGCGCGTTGGCACTGCGATCGGGCAGATAGAAGGCTTCGCTGACGAGCGAGCCACTGGCGTCGAACCACGCCGCATGCACCACGTCATGCAGGCGCGGACCAAAGCGATAGGCATGGGCGAAGTCGAAGAATTCGCTCGCCAGCTCGGCGCCGCTGACGCATTGCACCGAGCGCGGCGCCAGCGTGAAGTCGCGTGCCACGTCGAGCAGCGGCGTCAGTCCGTCGCGCAGGCAGCGCAACTGCAGGCGCATCGGCTGCGGGGCCGCGGTCTCGTTGATCAGGTGCATATGCACGCCGTTCAGCCCTTCGTCGGTAAGCAGCACTTGCCGCGGCTGCCAGACCTGGCGCAGCGCATGCCAGGCGGATTTGGGCCGGCGCAGCGCATCGACGATGCCCCAGCCGGCGCCCGGGGCCAGGTCCTGCCATTGCCACACCAGTCCTCCGGCGCAGCTGGAGCCCGCGCGGCGCCATTCGGCGAAGACCTCGCTCATCAGCTCGGCGACCACCGCACGCGAGCACTGCAGATAGCGCGCCGGATCCTCCCTGCGCAGGCGTGCGGGATCGACGGCGTACAGCGATTGCAGATAGAAGTCGCGCACGTCCTCGAAGTCCCAGCTCGCACCGGCATCGCGCGGCACCGCGCGCTTCCAGCGCGGGTCGTGCACCGGCGCGACGCCGGCCATCGCCTCGCGCAGCGTGCGCTCGCATGGCACGTTGGCGAAGGCCAGGCATTCGGCGGCAAAACGCACGCGCGCGCGCCGCGCATCGTCGAGCGGCCGTTGGTAGGCGCCGACGCCGTAGTAGTGGCTGACGCCGCGATCGGGCTGGAATGGCCACGCACCGCCGCTGGGCGAGTTGCGGACATACGGCACGGCAACACCATGCGCGGCGATGCAGTCGGGAATCACCGTGTCGAACAGCGGCTGGCGCCACGCCTCGCGCGGGGCTCCTAGCATCGCCGCCTGCTGTTCCGCCTCGCTGCCGCCGCACAGCACGGCCAGGCTCGGATGGTGGCCATGCGCGGCCAGCCATTGGTGCACCTCGCGGCGTGCGTCGTCGAGCAGCTCGGCGGCGGAGCCGGCCTGGGCGCTGGTCCCGGAGTTGGTTGCGGCGTCAGTCCCGGCATTGGTCACGGCATTGGTCACGGCATTGGCCGCTGCGTTGATGCCGCCGCTCGGCCCGACGTTGGCCGAATAATCGAAGTTGGCAAACAGGAAGTCCTGCCAGACCAGCAGGCCCATCGCATTGCAGGCCGCGTAAAACGCCTCGCCCTGATAGCACGTCACGCCGCTGATGCGGATCATGTTCATGTTGGCGTCGCGCGCCTGTTCGAGCCACGCGGCGCAGGTCCGCGCATCGGGCGCGTGGCCATGCAGATCGAGGCTGGCCACGCAGGCGCCGCGGCAGAACACCGGCACGCCGTTGACGCGAACGACGAAGCCGCCGTCGCGCTCGTCGACATCGACGTGCCGGAAGCCGACGCGCGCACACGGCAGCGTCTGCGCGCCGGCGCGCAGCATCACGTCGTACAGCACCGGCTCGCCGTGCGTGTGCGGCCACCATTTGCGCACGCGGGGCACGCGTACGCTGCCGTGCCATACAAGGTCGTGTTGCGGGCCGCGCTGTGAGCCGTGTCGTGGGCCGTGCTGCGGGCCGTGCTGTGGACCGTGCTGCGGGTCGTGCTGCGCGTCGTGTAGCGGGTCGTGCCGGCATGTCAGCGCGGCCTCGTGGCCGTCGACGATCACCGTCAGCGACCCTTGCGCGAGCGCAGCGACGCCGCGCACCTGCACCGATACGATGCCGTCGTCGCCGTCCAGGCGCGCGATCGTTTCACAGCGGGCGGCGTCGAGCGCTCGCGCGGGCGCAGGCATCGGCAGCAGATCGATCTCGCGCCACGGGCCCACCGCGTGTACCGATGGACACCAGCCGGGCATATGGCCGAGCAGCGTGGTACGGACATGCCGCAACGACGGCAGCGACACCAGCCGCGGCTTCCATCGCACCGGACCGCGCCGGCCGCGCAGCGCGCGCTCGAGCGAGCGAAAGCACAGCGTCAGCGTGTGAGCACCGGACAGCGTCAGTGCGATCTCGTGTTCGACGAACATCGAGCGGCTGTCGAGCACGCGCGTGTCGTCGAGCCACACCTCGCCGATCGTGGCGAGGCCGCGCAGCCGCAGGCAGTGGGCGCCCTCGCCGGAGATCGGCACGCGATACCA
>NZ_JCBAJO010000034.1:0-32065 GCF_059772245.1 Cupriavidus sp. R6-3 | reverse complement strand
GCTCCTTGGCGCGGGCCAGCGCTTTCGCGGCCTTGGCATGTGCCGCCTCAAACTTCGGGATGCTGTCCGCGAACATCATCAGACCGCCATCGACCAGATCCCAGGCGTAGCTGTACATCCCGTGAAGCTCTTCCAAAGCCTCCACCAGCTCCCGCATCAGGCACTCGTGCGCGGCCTGGCGCTCTGCGGCTTGCTCATTCGTCATTGCTGGCTCCCTAGGTTGGCGAGACTTCGACGCGGTCGTGATTGAGGTAGAGCCGATGCGGCTCGATGCCAACGCGTCGCGCCAACGCGTCGCGGTAGGCCTCTACCTGCCGTTCAAGCCGCTTTACCTCGCTCGCATGTGAGCGGTCACGGTCTGCCATTTGCGAGTGCAACGGATTCGGGATGGCGTCGCGCCCGAAGGCCAAACCTTCGTTCTCTGAGCTGCTCGCCAACGCCTCGCCAACTGCCCCGCGCTTGTCCTTCGGGATTTGTTCGTACAGGTGGTAAAGCCCTTCACCTTCAAGCGCGAGCGAGAGGGCTTCGTCCCAGTAGTCGGCGCGATGGCTCATTGCAGCGTCTCCCCACGCATGAAGGACACGAACTCGTCGTCGTCCATGTCCGTGCAGTCGATCCAGTCCGGAGCGCGCGTCGGCACTTCCAGCGGATGCACCCACGCTCCTTCGCCGCGGTCAGGGCTGACCATGAAGCGGGCGTCGGTCATTGCTGGCTCCCGAGGGCGGCGGACAGGGCGCGGTCTTCCCGCTGCGCGCAACGCAACGCGCGGTCGAAGTCGCGGAATCGCTTGATGAGGACTGGGAACTTGCCGGGCGATTGGAGTCGATAGACGCCGACCCATCCGATCGTGTGATGGGCCAGGAGTACGTGCCCAGGGTTGAACCTTTCTCCGAAAGCGACGCTGGCGCATCCGGCTTGCAGCGCGGCTTTTTCGTGCGCGGCGTCCAGTTGCCAGAGGCCGTCTTTCTTCACGTAGATGGTCATGTCTTTCCCCTCGCGTTGTCGTTGTTCAGTCCAAGCCGTAGTAGCGGACCTGCACGACGTACTCGCCGCCATCCCACAGGCGCGCGACCACAGCGGGCGACCGGTAGATGTCGATGGCGTTCTTGCGGGACAGGGCAGCTTCGTAGACCTCATCGGCGTCCTTGCCGCGAAAGGTCAGCAGCGCACCCGAGCTGAGCGTCTTGGTGTCGCAGCTCACGCGGGGCGGTGCGAAAGGCCGAAGCGCTTCGGCAATGGCGGGGTGAAGGTTCTGCATGGCCTTACTCCGCCCGCACAAAATTGTGGTGGCCATCGAGGCGGTACATCACGTCGGGTTCAATTCCGTTCTCGCCTACGTATGCGACCTCGATGCGATAGCGCTGTGCAGCGTCATCCCACCAAGCGAGAGCGATACAGCCGTCTTCGCCTGCCGAGGCTTGACTGTTGATGCCAGCCGCTACGGCGATTGACTTTTTCCCCGATGCGGCCAGTTGCGAGTAGTTGCCCGATGCGGCCAGTTGCGAGGCGTCGCCCGATGCGGCCAGTTGCGAGTAGTTGCCCGATGCGGCCAGTTGCGAGGCGTCGCCCGATGCGGCCAGTCGCGAGTAGTTGCCCGATGCGGCCAGTTGCGAGTAGTTGCCCGATGCGGCCAGTCGCGAGGCGTCGCCCGATGCGGCCAGTTGCGAGTAGTTGCCCGATGCGGCCAGTTGCGAGTAGTTGCCCGATGCGGCCAGTCGCGAGGCGTCGCCCGATGCGGCCAGTTGCGAGTAGTCGCCCGATGCGGCCAGTCGCGAGTAGTTGCCCGATGCAACGGTTTCGCCAGTGGCTTGGGTTCCTTCCAGGTGCTTCCCCGCTTTGATGTCGTCGCACCAACGCTTGGAAATCATCGTCAGCGCCACGGCCATGTTCCCGGTGTACAGCACGTTGCCGCGCGGAAATTTCACCTTGCCGCCGATCTGGACGATGCTGTCGGTATCGACCTCCACGACTTGCCATTTCTCCCTGCCGTCGTAGTCTTTGATGCAACCCCAGTCACCGTCAGGCCAGAGGATGCCGTGCAGGCCATTCCCGCACTCGGCTTCGTTCTTCCAGTCAGGCGCCGACACCGGGCCGGACTCCGGCCACTTGAAGCCGCCGTACGCGGTCATGTCGTGATCGACCGTGCGAAGTACCAGGGAGGTCTTGTTGTCTTGCATCGCTCTCGCTCCGTTGTTCAGCGCCGATGTGCGCGTCGTTAGAAGCAATCATAGCAGAAGCTATTGTGAATGCAAGCAGAAGCTACGATAGACGGACAAAAAAATGCCCACTTCATAGTGGGCTTCTAGCAACAGCGTTGGATCGTCAGGCTTTGCAGGCTATGACCATGGACCGACTATGACCTGCGCTACCAAAGAAACCGTTGATTCCACCGCCTAGAGCGGCGTTCCGGTCGGTGCTGCGGTCGATGACATCGTAGCCCTTGGCGCCGCATAGGTCGCCAGCCTTGGTCATGCACTCGCCCCAGCTCAGGGCCGCGCCGGAGCAGTTGATGGAATAGGCGGCTCGCCCGTCAGGGGCGTAAGTCTTGGAAGATGTGGCGCAGCCAGAGATAGCCGCGACCGCAGTCAATGCAACGATAAGGCGCATCTTGACCCCCTTTAGCCCGACCGGTAGATAACGCGGCCGACGATCTGAATCCACTCCATCTTCTCGGCCGGGATCTGGCGATCCGGGTACTTTCTGTCGTTGAAGGAGTGCAGGATGATCCCGCCGCCCGGCAGCTTGAATAGCTGCTTGACAAGGGCTTCATCCTCGAAGTGCACAGCGTAGATTTCTCCGTCCCTGATGTGGGTATCTGTTGTATCGACCATGAATACGTCCCTGTTGAACAGGTACGGCTCCATGCTGTCTCCGCGCGCTACCAGGAGCTTGCAGTTCTCAGGCTTGGCTCCCTTGGCCTTAAAGAACGACAAGTTGAAAGGCAGCGCGTTCTTCTGCCTAACTTCCCACTGTAGCAATCCGTCCCCCGCTGAAAAATGATAGTCATAGCGATCAATCCATACCCGGTCGGGGTCGGGTGGTAGATCGTCCTCTGAACTCCACGCGATGACGTTACCTTTGTCCGCAGGCAGAGGCGGCGAAAGGACGGGGGACTTTTGCCCCGTAGTCTCGCTTTGAGTTTCGCGATGTATGTTAGCAGGCGCTCCGGCTGCAATGGCCGGTGCATCCAGATACAGCGAGGGAAGCTTTAACGCGGCTTCCAAGTCACGCGCGACCTTCTCGCCAAAGCTGCGGCCACCCCGGTAGTTGGGGTTGAGGATTTGTAGAAGACGGGCATGGTTCAGGTCATGCCGCCGCGCGAATTCCGCGACGTTCCCCCTCGTTTCGGTGTCAACAAGGGCCTGCAAACGCTGCCGCCTGAGGGCGTTCATATCCATGCCCGGATTAGACCCGAAAACTAGCATTTGCTGTAGACGCAGGAGCTATGAACTAGCGTAGCAACGGCTTTGACTTTATCGAAGCAGATGCTATGATGCAGTTCATGGACAAGTTCAGAACCTACCTCAAGTCGATCAAGCCTGCCGGCGTCGCTGAGCTGGCCGCGAAGGTCGGCACCTCGCCCGGTCAACTGTGGCAGATCGCAGGCGGCCATCGACTGTGCCGCGAGAAGCTGGCCATTGAGATCGAGAAGGCGACCAACCGTGCTGTGTGCGTGGAAGACCTGCGCCCGGATGTCGATTGGTCGTATCTGCGGGGTAGCGAGAGCTGCGACTGATTTCCATTTTGACATTTGCGTAAAGGCGTTCGTTTCGGACGCCTTTATTTGGCCCCGGCAAGTACGTGTAACGCCACATAGAACACCGGGAACGTTTTAGCCCATCAGCAGATGAACCCAAGAAAAATCCAAAAAGGGGAGTTCAAGCAATGCAGAAGGAAATGCCGTTCTTCGATGTCGTAGGGGAGCCGGAGATGCTGCCTGACTTCCTCATCGGTCGGCTGCGCACAGAGGCTGACGCCGTAGTTCTGTGCTGGTCGCGTCGGAAGGTCAAGTACACGCTGAGCGACGCCGCCGTGCTGCTCGGCATGCCCAAGTCCCACCTCTCCAACATCCTGAGCGGCAAGAAGTATCTGCCCTTCGATTTCCGCATCAAGTTCCAGGCGCTGTGCGGGAACTGGGCGATTCGGCAGTACGAAGACTCGGTGTGCGGCTTCACCACGGCGCGCGAAACGCCGGAGCAAAGGCGCATCCGCGAGCTTGAAACACAACTGCAAGCCTTGAAGGCTGCTTGAGGTAGGAATGGCACGGATCAGGACCATCAAGCCTGAGTTCTTCACCAGCGAAGACATCGTAGAGCTGTCGCCCTTGGCGCGGCTTCTTTACATCGCGCTCTGGTGTGAGGCTGATAGGGAAGGAAGGCTGACTTGGAAGCCAAAGACTTTCAAGCTTCGCTACTTCCCGGCCGACGACATCGACATCGATGCCCTGTGCGGAGAGATTGTTGGGCGGCGACTAGTGGTTCTGTATGGCGATGGTCTTGCCTATATCCCCAAGTTCCTGGACCACCAACACATCAACCCACGGGAAACAGCGTCGTCTCTTCCCTCCCCAAACGACGCGTCGGCACGCGTCAATCACGCGTCGCGGCGCGACAGTGACGTACAGGTAGGAAGGGAAGGGAAGGAAGGTAATACCCACGCGTCAGATGACGCGGGCTTTGACCGATTCTGGACCGAGTATCCGAAGAAGGTTGCAAAGGCCGATGCCCTAAAGGCGTGGAGAAAAATCAAACCGGGCGAGCTCCTGCAAGAACAGATTCTTGCAGCCGTATCGCGGGCCAAGACCTCGGTTGAGTGGCAGAAAGACGGCGGCCAATTCGTGCCATACCCAGCATCTTGGTTGAACGCCAAGCGCTGGGAGGACGAGCCAGCGTCGCCAGGCACGCAACCTAGCCGATTCGCGGGACTGAAGTGAAGACGCTCCCCTACGGCGCCAAGCCGATCCTCGACGCCCGCCTGCAAGGCAAGCGCCCTGCCGATCTGCTGATCGTGTCGCTGGTTGGTGCGCTGGACGAATTGAACCCGGTGGTTCTGGCGAACCCGGACCGCGACTACGACTGGCGCTGGATGCGAGGGCTGAAAGCGTGCGTGTTTGCCAAGCCTGGCGTGCGCTTCTTCCCGGTGGTTCGCGCCATCGGCCAGTGCGCGCCGGAATGGCTTGGCCTGTGGGACGTGGAATCGCACGAAGGCGCCGACTGCATCGTGCATCTGCTGCCGGAGTCGCTGGGCAAGCGGCGGGTCGAGGCAAGCGACTACGGCGTGATTTTCTGGCCGTGGGTGGATTTTGAGAACAAGCAGTTCCGGGGGGAGTGATGCGGATTATCACCACAGAGAAAGGCGAGCACATCAAGGTCGACGACTGCGACTACGAATCCCTTATCCGGTATCGGTGGCGCTTGGACAACCGAGGCTACGCGGTGCGTCGGGTACGAGTTGGAAATGGCCGAGTCCACATCAGCATGCATCGGGAAATCCTCGGTCTTGGCCGGGATGATGCCGTGACTGTGGACCACATAAACGGGAATCGCGCAGACAACACAAGGGCCAACTTGCGGGTATGCCACAAATCGCAGAATGCCATGAATCGACGGATCAACAAGAACAATTCATCGGGGTTCAAGGGTGTCTGTTGGCATAAGGAGTCACGGAAGTGGCGGGCCAAGATTCAGGCGGCGGGGAAGGGGGTGTACCTCGGCCTCTTTAACAGCCCTGAAGAAGCGCTCGCCGCATATTGTGCCGCCGCCCTGATGCTGCACGGGGACTTCGCAAATACGGGGGCGAAATGCGTCTGATTTATGACTCTATAGATATCAGCCCGTACCTAAAGGAGCCTGAGGACCACCACAAGGTGCGGCCTGCGGGGGAATGGGTACAAGCCGTTATTGATGACTTTTACCGTCCTAGGACGACACCCAAGGTCGGATTGGGGTTCCAAAAGACATGGGCGGACTTCGAAGTACGGCAAGGCGAAGTAAGTCTCTACGCTGGGATTAACGGCCATGGCAAGTCTCAATTTGTCGGGCAAGTAGTTCTGAACCTGTGCGTGCAAAACGAGCGAGTTTGCATGGCGTCCCTCGAAATGAATCCAGCGCGCGTGATGGCTCGCATGGCGCGCCAAGCCTGGGGCGGCAATGAGCCGTCGATGGACTTTATCCGCAAGTTCCACGCGTGGACCGATGGCCGACTCTGGCTGTACGACCACGTTGGGAACAGCCACCCCGACAAGATCGTCGCGGTGATCCGGTACGCCGTGGACAAGTTCGGCATTCAGCAATTCATCGTGGACAACCTGACGAAGGTTGTGGACGGCGAGGACAACTACAACGCGCAGAAGGACTTCGTAAACCGTCTCTGCACGGTGGCCCATGACACCGGCGTGCACATCCACCTTGTCGCCCACGTGCGCAAGAGCAAGAGCGAGAAGGAGCAGCCCGGCAAGTTCGACGTAAAGGGCGCTGGATCGATCACGGATCTGGTGGACAACGTGTTCATCGTCTGGCGCAACAAGGCGAAGGAAGAAGCCATGCGCACGGGAGACATGAAGTTCGACATGAATGAGCCTGACACCGTGCTTCAGCTTGAAAAGCAGCGCAATGGCGAGACGGAAGGGCATTACGGATTCTGGTTCGACCCGCAGTCGTTGCAGTACCTGGAGGCCCGGGGCGACCTGCCGCAGCGCTACAAGGTCGAGCCCGTGCTGGCAGAGCGACCCCATTCGGAAACCGTCGACCTTGGGGAGGCATTCTGATGCGGATCACTCAGGAGCTGGCAGGCCACCTTCGCTACCTGTCCGCCGAGTTGGGATGGCAGGAAGAAGACAAGGCCGAAATTCGGGCGGCGCTCCGGGAGCATCCGGAGTTCTTTGACAACTTCTGGACGGTTTTCGCGCAGGCACATCGGAAGGGATATCGATTCACCGCCGAGCGTGGTTTCCAGAAGCTGGACGACTTCTGTGCGGCGCATGGTCTGCCCGATCCCTACGGGCGCCAGTACGCAGGCGCAGAGATTGACGCAGTGAGGCGGTGATGACGGTAGCAGAGAAGGCATTGGAGGCGTTGTTGCGAGGTGAATCGGTGGTCGCGTCGTCTTTCGCGGTTCGCGTTGGTTGCAATGCGGGGACCGTGCATGACGTTATGGAGCGATTCGGGACGGCAGTTTCCTGCAACACGATTCGCGGAAAGCGCGGCGCCTTGACGAGGGTCTACACCGCACGGGATGTGCAGGCCCTGCGTGACTGGCGGCCCGCGACTACGGCACAGAAATTCAGGGCAAAGGATTTCGTGCCGCTAGCTGAGGTCTTCGGCATCCGTCCGGTCAAGATCAAGCTGCCGACCCATCGGCACATCATGGAAGGAGAGTGGGCATGAGCAAGACGATTGGATCGGAACTGCGCGCCGCCTTCCTGCGTGGAGAGCGCATCGTTATCGCCGAGTTCGCGCGAGCACATGGGCAATCCCGCCAGGCGGTGTTCAGCGCCATGAAGCAGTTCAAGGACATGGTGAAGGCCACCAAGTATCGCGGCGCGCTGGTGTGGGAGTGCGTGGACGCCGCAGGCATGCGCGCCCATCTTCCGCATGGCAAGCGGCCCGAGCCTGAGGCGCCGGCCAAGCAGGAATTCGTCGGTAGCGACCGTTGGGCCGCGCTGCTCGCAAGCTGGAACATCAACCACGCCGACATCGAATTGCCCGCGTATCGGCACCGGATGTCCAGCGAGGAAGGAGCGGGGCTATGAGCCGCTGGAAGCCGCGAAGCGAGACGCCTGGCGACGTTGGCCGCTATGTGTACCGGAACCTCGTTACGCACGAGGAATTCCCGGTGCAGTGGGACGGACGGCATTTCCGGTACGTGAACGGGCTGGAGACCGGAAGTGTGGTGATGGAAGTGGACGAGGACGAATGGAGGCCGGAATGCAAGCGATAGCAGCCCTGTTGGTGGCGATCTTCTTCATGGTGCTGTGGACGGCTGCGGCGATCTGCTTGCTGCCGTTCGCGGTGATGGGTGCGCTGGTGCGCGGCGCGTGTGCGGCGCTCAATTGGGTGCGGAGGACGGCTTGAGCAGCCCGACCCAGCGCAGTAAAGCGTACCTAGAGAGCAAAGGCTACCTCGTGGCGGTGGTCGAGCGGTTCAATCCGTTCGCCAAGGTTCGCCAAGATTTGTTCGGATTCATCGACCTTCTGGCGGTACGCGAAGGCGAGACGGTAGCGGTGCAGACAACGAGCCGCAGCAACATGAGCGCGCGGGCGAGAAAGATCGCAGAGCACCAGAACACAGCGGCGGTCAGAAAGGCGGGATGGCAAATCGTGATCCACGGATGGGCGAAAGACACGAAGGGCCGATGGGGAGTGAAGGTGCAGGACGTTAGCTAGGAGATAGCCATGATCTACCGACTCTACAGGGACGACGTGCGGTGCGTGAACTGCGGCGGGTGGCACGAAACGCTGCAATGCCCGTGGTCGAAAACAGCACGAAAGCTGTAAATCGCAGATACAAGGAATGCCGAGTATGAGCGCAGCCCTCTACAAGGAATACGTACTTCGCGGCCCGAGCGTCTGGCAGGCATTCGTGGCGCTGGTGAAGGAGAACGCCAAGAGTTTCGCGGATCGCGGCCAGCCCCTGCGGATCATCCTGACGAGCGAGGAACGGAAGCGCACCGCAGAGGCCAACCGCCACTACTGGGGCGTCGTTCTACGTGATATCGCTGATCAGGCTTGGGTGCGTGGCCGCCAGTACGACAAGGACACATGGCACGAAATGTTCGCGCGCCAGTTCGGCGTCTGCGAGGACGTGGAATTGCCGAGCGGCGAAATTGTCAGTCGTCGCAAGAGCACCACGCAGATGAGCGTGGGCGAGTTTTCGGAGTACCTGAACGCCGTGCAGGCATACGCGGCGGCAAACCTGGGGGTCCAGTTCCAATGAGCAATCACGATCCGGTCAGCAACCCGAAGCACTACACGAGCCATCCGAGCGGCATCGAGTGTATCCAAGTGACGGAGCACATGGGCTTCAACCTCGGCAACGCCATCAAGTACGTATGGCGTGCTGACCTGAAGCACGATGCTATCGAGGATCTGCGCAAAGCGGTCTGGTACATCGAGCGGGAGATTGCCAAGCGGGAGAAGTCGGGCCAATGACCTACCGCAGCGAATCCCTGCGGCGAGCCGTGGCGTCCCTGCCTTGCGTCAACTGCGGGCGCCACGGCGACACGCAAGCGGCCCATGCGAACCTCTCGTGCTTTGGCAAAGGCATGGGGCACAAGGCTAGTGACGCCGCGATCATGGGGCTCTGTACAGCGTGTCACTACGAGCTAGACCAAGGAAAGACGATGACCAAGCAGGAACGGCGGGAGGCGCAGATGGAATGGATTGCCAAGACGCATGTGGCGCTGATCGAGGCTGGATTGTTGGAGGTGGCGTGATGGAACTGGTCACGATGCTGCAAGAGAAATTGGGCTGGCTGCGCGCCACGAACGGCGTCAAGCATGCACAGGTCAAGCTGACGGCGGAGCAGCTATCGGCGGTGCTGCTCGCTCTGGAGCAAGCGGGCGCGTCGGAGCTGCGGCGGGATTCCCCGAGCATGGGGCGGGAGGTGTGAGGTGCCGATGTTCTTTGCGGTGATGCTGTGGTGGTACATGGCCTTGCGGATTGACGGGAAGCGAAAACGGGAGGTGTCGGATGACTGACCAAGAGATACACGCTCTGTGCATGCAGTGGGCCTACTGGTGCCACACGCGCAAATACTTCGCGCCGCCTGTGCCGCAGAACATCCTGGCGCAGATGCAGCCTAGGACGCGGGCGCCCAAGGAGCCAGACGGCCCGCTCGATCCCGATCTGGCGTTCCTGAACATGGCGGTACACGGCCTGGCGGACGAGGAACCGGCAGAGGCTATCTGTTTCAGCCTGTACTACTTCCACGGCATCCGGCCCGTCAAGACGATTGCGGGCGCCATGGGGATCGGAACCCGGACGTTCTATGACCGGCTGCATCGGTTTGCTCGCCGCGCCCACAAGCTGGCAGCGACGATCAAACGGGTGCATCTGGCGAACGTTCAGGAGCTGGCCGAGGCGGTCGATTAAGTGTGCGGATTTTCCCGCGCAATTTAGCTCCGCACGAATTCTGTAGTTTTGCTACAGTTTGTGCAACGCTGGAGTGAGTAGCCAGCAACCGAAGCCCGCCGTTGAGCGGGCTTTTTCTTTTGGACGCCCATGACCATAGACCAGCGGTTAAAAGAATGGGCGACGCCACGGCAAATCGAGATCATCGAGGCGCTGGAACAGCACGGATCGGAGCGGAAAGCTGCGGCGGCGCTAGGCGTCGCTCGTGGCACGATCAGTACGGCGATCATCGGCCTGAAGAAGCGCGCTGCTCAGGCGGGCTACTCACCGGCGCATGACATGACGCGCACCGTGCCGGATGGCTACCGGGTGCGTGGGGTTTCCACGTATTACGGCAAGGACGGCAAGCCCGTCGGTCAGTGGGTCAAGTCGGCGGTGGACCAAGAGCGCATGCGAGAGATCATGCGCGAGGCGTTTGACGCGATGGCAGAAAGCCTGCCGCGCGTTGATCCTGCCCCCCATGAGTGGGGGAATATCTCGGCCCTGTGCAATCTGGTGGTATTCACCGACTACCACATGGGCATGCTGGCGTGGCACAAGGAAGGCGGCGCGGATTGGGACATCGGCATTGCCGAGCGGCTGTTACTGGCGAGCTTCCTGCATATGGTCGAGGCTGCCCCGGCTGCTGGGACATGCGTCCTGTCGATCCAAGGGGATTTCCTGCACAGCGACGGGCTGTTGCCGGTGACTCCGACGAACAAGCACGTCCTAGACCAGGATGGGCGCTTCTCGAAGATCGTGGCCGCGTCGATCCGCGTGCTTCGGCGGCTGATTGACCATGCGCTGCGCAAACATGCCAAGGTGCATCTGGTCATAGCCGAAGGAAATCACGATGAGGCCAGCTCCGTCTGGCTGCGTCAGATGTTCGCGGCGCTGTACGAGAAGGAGCCGCGCCTGTCGGTGAACGACTCGGAGCTGCCGTATTACGTCTACCAGCACGGCGACGTGATGCTGGCCTTTCATCACGGGCACAAGACGACCAACGAACAGATGCCGTTGCTGTTCGCAGCGCAGTTCCCGAAGATGTGGGGCGCCACGACCAAGCGCTACTGCCACACGGGCCATCGGCACCACGTGGACGAGAAAGAGTATTCGGGCATGATCGTCACCCAGCATCCGACGCTGGCGGCACGGGATGCCTACGCAGCGCGCGGAGGCTGGATCTCCGAGCGGGCGGCAAGCACGATCACCTACCACGAGAAGTATGGGCAGGTAGCCCGCACCATCGTGACGCCCGAAATGTTCCAGCATGGCTAAGAAGTGGCCGGAAGGCGTAGCCATGGTGGAGGTGCCCATCTACGGGCAACGGGTCTGGCTGGTCTTCGACCGCGAGACGGACCGCGAGGTGCGCGACTTCTTCGGCGTTGAGCCAGCGGCTGAATCGGTCGCAGGGCACGCCGGGGTATTCACGCAGCGAGACTCGGGCCGCGCCGAGTTTGTCCTTGCCGCGTTCGCCAGCAAGGATTCTGCGGATTGGGTCTGCACTGCCAGCCATGAGTGCGTGCACATGGCGTATTACGTGCTGGACTGTGTGGGCGTCGAACATGACGCGGGCAACCACGAGGCATTCGCCTATCTGCAAGGCTGGTTGCTCGGCGAAGTGATGGCGGCCTATGCGAAGTGGCGCAAGAAAAAGCGCGTCAAGTGATGCGCCAATTCGGCGTTAGTTGGCTAGAATCGAATTGTAGTTTCTTCACGCATGGCGGTTGCGACAATGCCAGCGCACGACCTGAAATCGTGTTGCTTCAGCCGCCAGCCGTGAGGGTTCAGGGTTGCGAGATCGCGGCCGCCCTCAACGAGTTTCATTGCTTGTCTCCTCCTAGGTGATTCATCACCTCTTAGCCCTACCGGGTAACACCGGTGGGGCTTTTGTTTTTGGAGCGTTGCCATGTTTGGGCTGATTAAGTCGTTGAGTGACCTCGCAGGTGATGTGCTGACTGTGGTCACCAAGCCGGTCGAGATGGTCGTTGACATCGCGGATGCAGCGATCAAGCCGTTGGCCGATGCCGCGAAGGATGTGGCCGACGATGTGAAGTCCATCAAGGACTAGCCATGTGGTTCCTTCTCCTGTTCGCCATCCAAGTGGCAACGGGAGAAGCATTCCTCGCGCAGCGGATAGACACCGAGACACAGAAAGCATGCGTCGCTACGGCGGCGGAGATAGAGGCGGTCACGCAGAAGCCAGAAGGCTTTGTGCTCGTGGCCGTATGTCAAGCGGACATCTGAAGGACAACCAACAGAGGGCGACCAACCCGGTAGCGGGAGTCGCAAATGGAAATGGCACGACCCAGCAGTTATCGAGAGGAATACGCAGAGCAGGCAAGAAAGCTCTGTCTGTTGGGCGCGACCGACAAGGAAATGGCTGACTTCTTCGGCGTGTCCGAGCAAACGCTGAATGCCTGGAAGAATGCGCATCCGGAGTTTCTTGAGGCCCTAAAAAAGGGCAAGGCTCAAGCAGACGCGGATGTAGCCGACCGCCTGTATCAGCGGGCAATGGGCTATTCCCATCCTGCGGTCAAGATCATGGTGGTTGGTGGCGAGGTCAAGCAGGAGCCGTACACCGAGCATTACCCGCCCGATACGACTGCGGCGATCTTCTGGCTCAAGAACCGGGCGCGCACGAAGTGGCGGGACAAGGTGGATCAGGAAATCAGCGGGCCGGATGGCAAGCCGATTGAGCAAAACCTTAAGGTTGAGTTCGTCAACCCGTGAGCGCGCAGTTTCCTGAAAAGCTGCGGTTCCTGTTTCAGCCGTATCGCTACAAGGTCGCACACGGTGGCCGGGGTAGCGGCAAGTCGTGGAGCTTTGCAAGGGCGCTGCTGATACAGGGCGCCTCGCAGACTCTGCGCATCGGGTGCTTCCGCGAGGTGCAGAAGTCCATCAAGGACTCGGTGCACAAGCTGCTGGCCGATCAGATCCAGTCGCTCGGCCTTGGTGGCTTCTACGAGGTGCTGGAGACCACGATCCGGGGCCAGAACGGGACCGAGTTCCTGTTTGCTGGCCTGGCGCAGCATACGGTCGATTCGATCAAGTCGTACGAGGGGCTGGATCGCGCGTGGGTCGAGGAAGGACAGAGCGTCAGCAAGCGCTCTTGGGATGTCCTGATCCCGACGATCCGCAAGGCTGGCTCGGAAATCTGGATCAGTCTGAATCCCGAGCTGGAGACGGACGAGACGTACCAGCGCTTCATCGCCAACCCGCCGCCAAATTCGTGCGTGGTGTCGGTGAACTACCACGACAACCCGTGGTTCAGCGAAGAACTGGAAGCGGAGCGTATCCACTGCCAGAAGACCGCGCCGAAGGACTACGACAACATCTGGCTCGGCAAGTGCAAGCCCGCTGTCACTGGCGCGATCTACTACGACGAGGTAGCAGCGGCTGAGGCTAGCGGGCGGATTGCTCACGTGCCGTATGACCCGATGCTGAAGGTGCATGGCATTTGGGACTTGGGCTGGAATGACGCGATGACGATCATTCTGGTGCAGAAGTCGGCGTCGGCGCTGATGGTCATCGACTACATCGAGGACTCGCACAAGACGTACGACCAGTACTCGGCGCTGCTGCGAGAGCGGCGGCTGAACTGGGGTTCGATGTATCTGCCGCATGACGGCAAGCATGGCAATCCGCAGACCGGCAAGAGCGCCGTGGACGTGCTGACGGCGCTTGGCTGGGACGTGAAGATGACGCCGAACATGGCGGTCGAGGAAGGGATTCGGCAAGCCCGGATGACCTTCCCGCGCGTGTACTTCGACAAGGCCAAGGCCGAGCGGCTGATCCAGTGCCTGAAGCGCTATCGCCGCAGTATCAGCCAGCAGACGCAGGAAGCCGGAGCGCCGCTGCACGACGAGTGGTCGCACGGGGCCGATGCGTTCCGGTACATGTGCATCAACGCCGAGAAGCTGACGAACGAGGATTGGGGCGGGCAACCGCTGAACTACCCGCAACTAGGAATCGTGTGAGCCGCCTTGAGCGGCTTTTCTTATGCCCAAGATGAAACCCGAGGACTTCGACGGTCTGGTCGATCAAGAGGTGCAAGCCGCCGTATGGTGGCAAGACTCGAACATCAAGCCAGAGCGCGAACGCAACTACCAGTATTACCTGGGCCTCCCCTTGGGCAACGAGGTCGCGGGGCGCTCGCAGGTCGTTTCGTGGGATGTGTTCGAGACGGTCGAATCCGTTCTGCCCGACCTGCTGGAAACGTTCCTGGCGCGCGACAACATCGCCGACTTCGCGCCTGGTGGGCCGGAGGACGAGGAATTCGCCGCGCAGGCGTCGGACTACATCAACTACCTTGTCACCAAGCGCAATCCGGGCTTCCTGATCTTCAATACGTGGTTCAAGGACGCGCTCCTTGCCAAGATCGGCATTGTCCGCGCGTACTGGAGCGACAAGCGCACGGTCAAGAAAGAGGAATACGAGGGCCTGGACGAGGATGCGCTCGTCCGTCTGCTGGACCGGGAAGGCGTCGAGGTCATCGAGCAATCGTCTTACCCTGATCCGGAGGACGAGAAGCAGCGCCAGCAGGCAGCGTCCGCGCTCAACGCGATGGCGCCTGAGCAGGCGCAGCAAGTCCTGATGCTGCTCCAGCAGCCGCCCAAGATGCTGTACGACGTGACCATTCGCATCACACGGCAGAAGGGTCAGGTCTGCATCGAGAACGTGCGCCCGGAAACGTTCGTCGTGTCCAAGAGTGCGACCAGGCTGTGCGACGCCATCGTGCAGGGCGAGCTGCGCCCGTTCAAGCGGTCTGATCTTGTCGAGATGGGCGTTGACAAGGCCAAGGCGATGGCAGTCCTGGACTACAGCGTGACGAACCTCGAGATCGGGGACTCGCTGAAGGAGAAGGCCGAGCACGAGACGCAAAGCTGGCGGTTCGACACCGAGCCGACGCTGGACGAGACGACAGAGGAAGTGCTGTTGTTCTGCGGCTACGTGCTGGCAGACGTGGATGGCGACGGTGAGGCGGAATGGCACTACGTGCTGCGCGGCTCCGAGACGCTGATGAGCAAGGAAGTGGATGGTCCGGACTTCTGCGTCCTGACGCCGATCCCGATTCCGCATGCTGTCGTGGGCATGGCGCTGGCCGATCCTGTCGCGCCGTTGCAGTCGATCAATACTGCGCTGCAACGTCAGTATCTCGACTCGCTGTACCTGGCGAACAACCCGCGTACGTACGTCAACACCGACGCAAAGGTCAATCTTGACGACCTGCTGAACAACCGCATTGGCGGGATCGTTCGCGGGCAAGGCGCAGCAAACATGGCTGTGGCGCCGCTGACGACCAACATCGTCGCGCGGGATGCCCTCGAAGGCATCGAGTTCATGGATGCCCGCAAGGAACAGCGCACGGGCGTCACGCGCTACAACCAAGGTTTGGACGCCGACAGCCTGAACAAGACGGCTACGGGCGTCACCAAGATCATGACGAAGGGCGACAAGCGCATCCTCATGATCGCCCGCATCTTCGCTGAGACGGGCGTCAAAGACCTGTTCCGGCTGGTCCTGAAGCTGGTGTGTCAGCACCAGAACAAGCCCGATGTCATCCGTCTGCGCAACAAGTGGGTGTCCTTTGACCCGCGTGCATGGTCCGACGAGATGGATGCCACGATTGAAATCGGCGGCGATCCGGCAGAGCAAGTCCCGATGTGGGACGGAATCATCGCCATGCAGACGCAGGCGCTGCAATCCGGCGCGCCCATCGCGGACATGAAGACCCTGTACCGCGCAATCATGCAGCGCATGAAGGCGATGAAGGTCAAGGGCGCAGAACAGTACTGGATCGACCCGGAACAGGCCCCGCCGCCCGAGCCGCCGCAGCCGTCGCCGGAGGAAGTTCTGGCGAAAGCCGAGGTCGAGAAGGCGCAGATCAAGGCGCAGACGGACCGCGAGAAGATGGCGAACGACCGCGAGCTGGAGCAGATCCGGCTGCAAATCGAGCTGGTCAAGCTGCGTCAGCGGGAAGTGGAACTTGGCATCAAGGACCGCGACTCGATGGTCAATGCGGCAGTGCAAGCCGACGAGCAAGAGCGCAAGGACCGGCAAGAAGTTACCGGCATGGTGCAAAACGCATTCGGGATGATGAATGGACGACCAAGCGAGATTTGAGATCGACCGGGGCGACCGGGCCAAGCGGATTCTGGAAGATCCGCTGGTGGTCGAGGCGCTGGCCGCGATCAAGCAGGGGGCCGTGGACGCGTGGGTTGCCACCGATGGCCGCGACGTAGAAGCGCGGGAATACCTGCATCGCTTCCTAAAGGCGGTTGGTCGGTTCGAGGCGGTGTTTGCCAGCTATATCCAGACCGGCGAGCTTCAGCGCAAGTACATCGAGCAGGAAGAAGAACGCAAGTCGATCATGCAACGGACTTTGGAGAGGATCAGAGGATGAAGGAAGTCAAAGAAGCGAAGGCCGCCGAGACGCTGGAAGCCTTCATTGGTCGTCACGAGGCGGCAGCACAGAAGCTGGGCGTTGTGGTGACCCGCATCGTGTTCCCCGGCGCTGAAAGCCGCATCTTCCCGGGCGTCTACGCAGGCATCCCGGTCGAGGATGGCAAGCCGCTGGCGGTCTACAGCGACGGCAGCACGCACGCATGAAAGCCACGATCACCGAGACGGGCACTCTCGTCGTGACGCCTGAGACGGCGTTGGAGACGTTCGCTCTGACCAAATGGGCCGAACTGGCCCTGTGTGGGCAGCACACCGTTGGCAGTGACGTGACGGGCGAGACGTTCACGCTCCTGCGTGGCGCCAAGCTGATCGTCAACGGAAACCTGACCCAGCAAGCATGATTTCCGGGCCTGTCGCTAGCCCTTGATAGCGACCCGAAGAAAGACCAACCGAACAGCCCGCCTCGTGCGGGCTTTTTTGTTACTTCACGTGAGACCAGCTTCGGCCAGTGAAGATTTGTTTGATGGTGTTCCTGTTGACGCCGTAGAGGCGCCCTAGCGACGAGTATGTTTCGCCGGACTGCACAAGCAAGCGAATTTCGCGAACGTCGGCCTCTGTCAGCTTTGCGCAGTAGTGCTTCTCGCCTGCTGGGCAACGAGGTCGCCGAAGCGTCTGGAAGGCGTGAACAGCGTTTGCGCTTGGGCTAACCCATTCCAGGTTTTCCGGCCAATTGTGCGATGGGTCGCCATCAATGTGGTTCACCCATGGCGCATCCATCGGCGGGGCCCCGTGAAACGCCTGGCATATCAGGCGGTGGACCGAACGGACGTGTTCACTGCCGTTTATCGACAGGGTGACGCGCTCATATCCGAGCGCGGACTTGTACGGCATAAGGGGTAATTCTTTGCCTAAACGCCGTACTCGTCCGAGGTTTGAAACCTCGTAGAAGTCGGGGAAATCAGGTGAGGCGACCCAGTTCTCGATCATCTCAATCTCCGCAAATTGAGTGGCTCCGTGGAAGGCAGGGCAACTGGCACGGAAACCAGCTTTCGCCCCGTCGGGCTAGCCCTGCACTAACAGTCTAGCGGATTTTGGCTTATCGCGTGCCATTGAACGCGGTGGAAAAGGGAGACCAACCGGTTCCCGGAGTCGTAACTTTTTAAAGGACTCACTGATGGAAGGCATCAACACCGTAGAGGACTTTGCCCAAGCGATGGCAGCCGCTGAGGAGCCGGAAGGCACCGAAGCGCAGGAAGTCGAGAACGCCCAACCCGAAGAAGTGGAGGCGCAAAACGACGACCAGCCGGAGCAAGAGCAGGACGAGGCGGAAACCGACGAACCCACCGATCCGGACGAGCCGGAGAGCGATCAACCCGAAGCGGAGTCGCTTGATGAGAAGGTGGTGACGTGGGAAACCGCATCCGGTGAAAAGTTCGAAGTGCCGGTGGCCGAGCTGAAGCAAGGCTACATGCGCAATCAGGACTACACGCACAAGACGCAGCAGTTGGCGAAAGAGCGTGAGATCGTCCAGCAGGAAGTCCAGCAGCAGTTCCAACGAGCGGAGGAATTCGCGCAGGAACTTGGCGCGCTGCACGCACAGAACTCGTACATCCACCAGCTCGAAGCGGCCTTGGGCCAAATCGACCGGAATACGGACCCTGTGACGTACAACACGGTCGCTAATGACCTGATTCTGGCCCGTCAACAGCGATCCGACTTGGCCGGTCGGATCGCGCAGGTACAGCAGCAACGCACTTATGCGCAGCAGCAGGCCATGCTGGAAGCGCAGAAGCAAGCGGTTGCCGAGCTGTCCGCGGGGCCGAACGCTATTCCCGGTTTCGGCAAGGAACTGGTGCACAAGCTCAACCAAACGGGGCGCGACTATGGCTTTTCCGATCAGGAACTAGCCATGACGACCGACCCGCGTTATCTGCGCGTCCTTCACGACGCGATGCAGTGGCGCGAGGCCCAGGCGAAAAAGCCGGAAGTTGTCAAGAAGGTCAAGCAAGCCCCCCCGAAGCCCGCGAAGCAGACGGCATCCCGCCCTGCCAGCGACATCGAAAAGACCGTCAAGCAGTTCAAGTCGAAGCCCACATTGGATGGGCTGGCTGCGCTGCTGGCGCAACAGTACAAGGGGTAACACCATGGCACAACTTGCCAATTCGTTCGCAACGTTCAACGCGGTGGGCAACCGCGAGCAGCTCGCCAACGCGATCTACAACATCTCGCCCGAGGAAACGCCCTTCGTTTCGTCCATCGGCAAGGGCAAAGCCGGTGGCGTGTACGAGGAATGGCAGACCGACGCACTGGCCGCCGCCTCGAACAACAAGGTCGAGCAGGGCAACGAATCCACCGTCGTCGCAGTGACGCCGACCGTGCGCGTGGGCAACCGCACGCAGATCTCCGAGAAGGTGTACGCCGTCACCGGCACGCAGGAAGTCGTGGCGAAGGCTGGCCGCACCTCGGAACTGGCGTACCAGGACGCCAAGAAGATGGTCGAGCTCAAGCGCGACATCGAGTTCGCCTGCCTGCAAAACACCACGGCCATCGCTGCGGCTGCTGGCGTTCCGGGTCAGTCGCGCGGTGTGCTTGGCTGGCTGGACACCAACACCGACTTTGGTGCCACCGGGGCCGACCCGAACCCGATCACCAACACCGCGCCCACCGATGGCACGCTGCGGACCTTCACCGAAGCGCACCTGAAGACCGTAGCGCAGAAGTGCTGGGAGTCGGGGGGCAACCCGACCATGATGTTCGTGCCGGCTGCCCTGCGGGCGACCGTCTCGGGCTTCACCGGTTCGGCCACCAAGTTCGACAAGACCGAAGACAAGACGCTGTACGCGACTGTCGAGGTGTATGTCGGTGACTTCGGCCGCTACAGCATCGTGAACTCGCGCCACCAGCGCGCCCGCGAAGTGTTCCTGATTCAGCCGGACATGTGGCAACTGCTGACCCTGCGCCCGATGCAAGGCCAGGAACTGGCGAAGACCGGCGACAACAAGAAGCGTCTGGTGAACACCGAGTACACGCTGAAGTGCAACAACGAAGCGGCGAGCGGCGCGATTCGCGACCTGCAAGCCTAAGCAACCTTCACCAACCTTGGAGCCGTCCGGTTTGCGCCGGGCGGCTTTTTTATGTCCAAACGCCTACTGACCAGCGGTGTTTCCACCACGTTTTTCCACGAAGAACAGGATGGAAAAATCGCCATCGAATCCGTAGCGGATGTTGAGCCGATCATTGAGCGGGCCAAAGCCTTGCACAACGCCGGGATGAACCGTACCGGCATGGGTGACAGGCATGTTGCTTCCATCCCGATCATCGTGCTCGACGCATGGGCGCGCAAGCGCGGGCTGACCTTCCAGAACGTCATGCAGGACCAATCGCTGATGTCGCAATTCCTGCAAGACCCCGACCACTCGTACTTCATCATCGATAAGGCATCGGTCAAATGAAAGTCTTCACCCCCATCCCTGGCGCATCCATCACCATCGCAGCTACTGAGGCGTCGGCTTCTGGCTCGGTCCCTGTGGCAGCCCGTAGCGCAGGCTTTATCCGCATCGTCGTCACCGGTCCCGCGCCGGCTCGTGTCCGCTGGGGCAAAGGCGCGCAGACCGCTGTCGCCGGCGATGCACTGATCCCCGTCAACGGCGAACTGGTGGCTGCGCTCAACGGCGCCGATACCGTCGCGGCGATCTGCGACGCGGGTGGCACTGCATCGGTCGAAGTGGCATTCGGACAAGCACTGTGAGCATTTTGGATTACGACGACCTGAAGGCAAGGGTCGGTCAGTGGCTCAAGCGCACTGACCTGGCCGACGTTTCCGGGGATTTCGTCATGCTGTTTGAAGCACGCTTCAATCGGAACGTGCGCGTGCGGCAGATGGAATCTACCTATTCGCAAGCGATCTCCGACAGGTCGGTAACGCTTCCCGAAGACTGGTTGGAGTTGATCGGCAAGCCGACGCTGAACGGCAAGCCGCAGAGCTTCATCACGCGGGACCAGTACAAGACGCTCGACGGCGCGATTCCGGTCTACGAGGACGGCTATTTCTCGATCTTTGGTTCGACTTTGAAGCTCGGTGGCGACGTTTCCGAAGGCCCGACGCTTGAATTCGACTACTACGCGAAGCTGCCTAGCCTGTCAGTCGCCAACCCGAGCAACTGGCTGCTTGCTGATGGTCCGGACATTTACCTGTATGGGTCGCTGCTGGAGGCGGAGCCGTATCTGAAGAACGATCCGCGTATCGAGACGTGGCGCGGTCTGCTGCAAGTCGCCATGACTGACATGCAGAACGCATCGGACAAGGCCAAGTACTCGGGCGGCACCTTGGAAATCCGCCAGCCATGCTGAACAAGCTGATTGGCTTTGCGCCGGATCTGGATACGACCACGCCGGGCGTCCTCGTGGATTGCTCGATGATGATCCCAGGTACGAAAGGCATGCGCGCCGCCCCGTCGCCGGTCAATGCGGGGCTTCCTGCGTTGGCGGCTCCCGCTGTTGGCGCGGCGCTGGTGACCCGCTTGGACAACGCCAAGCGGTTCTTCGTCGGGACTAGCACGAAGTTGTATGAACGCGTAGGCGTAACGTGGGATGACGTGTCGCGAGCGAGCCCGTACACAGCGATTGTTGACGGGCATTGGCGTTTTGCACAGTTCGGCAACGCGTCGCTGGCGACGAACGGGGCGGACCCGATTCAAGCGAGCATCTCGGGAGATTTCGCCGACATTTCTGGCGCGCCCCGGGCCATGATCATCGAGACGACGCAGGGATTCGTCTTCGCGTTCAATACGATTGATGGCACCTACGGGCAGCGGCCCGATGCGTGGTGGTGTTCCGGCATCTACGATCACACGATTTGGACGCCAGCCATCGCTACGCAGTGCGCAACGGGACGTTTGCTCGACTCCCCGGGGGAAATCCGCGCAGCGCGGGCCTTGGGCGCAGATATGGTGGCCTACAAAGAGCGTTCGATGTACGTCGGCCGCTATCAAGGCCCTCCGGTGGTGTGGTCTTGGGAGTTGGTGCCAGGCGAAATCGGCGCGACCAATCAGGAATGCGTGGTTTCCATCGGAACGGCACACGTTTTCATCGGCTGGGATAACTTCTACATCTTCGACGGCACGCGACCGCAGGCCATCGGCGATTCGGTCAAAACGTGGTTCTTCAGCGACTTGAACGCGTCGTATCGCTACCGGATTCTCGGCCAGCACGACCCGGTCAACGGACTGGTGTACTGGTATTACCCGTCGAATGCCAGCAGCGACGGCACTATCGACTCGTGCATCGTCTACAACTACCGACGCAACCAGTGGGGGCGCGCCAATCGCCGAATTCAGGTCGCTATCGAGTATTCGTCCACGCAGATCACGTACGACGGGCTCGGTAGCCTGTATTCCACGTACGACAATCTTCCGCAGATCCCCTACGACTCGCCATTCTGGCTAGCCTCGTCGCCTGTTCCTGCTGTGATCGACTCCACCAACACCGTCGTGCAGATGACCGGAGGTGGCGCTGATTCGAGCATGACGACGGGGGACTTCGGCGACGACTGGCAGTACACGACGCTTCGCAACATCCGCATCCGGTGTTCTCAAGACCCCACGACGGGGACGTGCCAGACCTACCAGCATGCGACGTTGGGCGGCCCATTGCAGCTTGGCGTTAGCTCGATCCTGGATGACGGCAAGTTCGATGTGTTGTGCTCGGATAGGTATCACCGAATCCGAATGGATTTTACCGGCGATGTCGAGGTGATCGGCTACGACCCGGATCTTGTGCCGGACGGCTTCCGATGAGAGTTCCGAAGAGTCTCAACCTACCAGCCCCGAAGGAGGGGATTGCGTACCTACAGCAACTGGTGTCGAAGATCACCAGCGAGTGGGCTGGGATGGCAGCTCAGGTAAATGCCGCATCGGAAGGGATGATTCACGGCGCGACGAACGCGACGATCTCCCCCCCGACAACTGGCGAACACCAACACGGCGATTTCATTCGTAATTCCGCGCCGTCCGAGCTTGGCAGCGCGGGGAGCAAGTACGTCATTACTGGCTGGCTCTGCATCGCAGCGGGAACGCCGGGGACTTGGGTGCAATGTCGGGCTCTGACCGGAAACTGACCGTCCTTGCGGGTGAGGCGCTGGATGCCTACTGGACCATCGTGGGCGGCTACCTGGACGCTGCCCTCGGGCACAGCGAGGACGAACTGACCGCCGAGGATATCCGCGCCATGGTTCGCCTTGAACAAGCCTTCGTGCTCATCGTGATCGAGGGCGGCCAGATTTTAGCAGCGGGGGCCGTGGAGATCGTGCAATACCCCCGATACAAGGCCGCGAACATCATTGCGGTGGGTGGCCGACAAGTGTTTCTGCGCCGTTCCGAATTGGATTGGTTGCGAATGGTGGCTCGGGACATGGGCTGTAAGAAGCTTCAAACGTACTGCCGCCCGTCGATGGCGCGGCTCCTTGGAAGGCTGGGAATGCGTGAGGCATATCGAGTGATGAGGTGCGACCTATGAGCCGCTATCTGATGGAAGACGGCGTTGTCTACGACGCCAACGACAAGGGACCGGATCGCCGGCCCTTTTCTTTTGGCCGCAAGCTGTTCAAGGGCGGTGGCGGCGGCACGCAGACGACCAAGGTCGAACTTCCCGACTACGCGCGCCCGTATGCCGAGGAACTGATGCAGCGTAGCGGGGATATTTCCCGGCAAGCTGTTCCGCGCTACGAAGGCCAGACGCTGGCCGGTCTGAGCCCGGACCACTACCAGGCGATGGACCTGATCCGCTCCCGCGCGCTGAACGGCTCCGAGGACATCAACTCGGCCCGCAGCAACCTCGCCGCGACGATGCAGGGGCAGTATTTCCGTCCGACCGAGGTCAATCAGTACCAGGGCGCTACCAACGCCTATACCGGCGCACGGAACCCGTATGGCGGCCCGAATCCGTATCTGGATCAGGCCATCCAGAAAGCGCAAGGCGATATCAGCCGCAGCTACGCGGCGGGCACTGGTGCGCAGACGCTGGCGCAGTTCCGCAATGCTGGTGCCTTCGGTGGCTCTGCGATGCAGGAGACGCAGGACACGCAGAACCGCGCGCTGGCCGACACGCTATCGAACACGGCCAGCAACATGCGCATGCAGGACTACGGCATGCAGGCGCAGATCGCCAACCAAGACCTGTCGCGTAATGCTGACCTGTACGGGCAGGATCTCGCACGCAATGCCACGCTCGCGGAAAGCCGGATTGGCCGCAACGATCAAAACTACAACGCGGAACGCCAGCGCCAGATGCAGGGCATGATGTTTGCTCCGCAGCTTGCGAACACCGACTATCAGAACTATCAGGCGTTGCTTGGTGTGGGCGACATCGGGCGGGAAGCGCAACAGGCGCAGCTCAACGACGACTACACGCGCTGGAACAACATCGCCAACGAACGCTACAAGCAGCTCGAAATCCTCGCCAACGGGATCATGGGTGCGACCGGAGGCGGTATAGCTCGGAACATGACCGGGCCGAATCCGAATCAGCCAAACCGCACGGCTGGCGCCCTTGGTGGAGCCGCAAGCGGCGCGGCGATGGGGTCCATGTTTGGCCCTTGGGGCACGGCGATCGGCGGCGGCCTCGGGCTGCTGGGCGGCCTTTTCGGTTAAGGGGAAATCATGGGCATTTTTGACGGCCTGTCTGGCATCTTCGCCTCAGGCAACCACGAGTCCCCCCTTGGGGAGCTTGGTGGCAAATTTCAGAAGTACACCGACCCCATCGCCATGATCCCGGGCTTTGGTGACAAATGGGTTGACTGGACCAGCCACGATATTCCAAAGGCTTCCAATGAGGCCCTGAGCAAAGTCATGACGCCATTTGATCGCGTGGATGAAACGATCAACCCGGTTCGTCAGATCCCGATGGTCGACAAAGTTGGGGATGTGGTGCGCGATAAGCCGGCGAGCGCCATAGGGACCGCCGTGGGCAGCTTCTTTGCTGCGCCTGCGATGGCCGGCGCTGCGGGAATGGGCAGCGCGGGCGGAATGGCTAGCGGCTCTGCTGCTGGCTATGGAGGTGGCGTCGGCAGTTCGGTGCTGCCGGGAATCATGCCGGGTGGCACCGTGGGCGCAACATATGGTGGTGCTGGCGGCTTGGGAGCGTTCGGTGGCGGTGGGCTCGGAACCGGCTCCATCACCGGCGCGGGGGCTGGCGGCGGCATGATGCTAGGTGGCGGCGGCGCAAACTGGATGAACATGCTAGGTCAGATGGGCGGACAGCAGCGGCAGCAACAACAGCCAGCCCCGCAGATGCCCTCGATGCCGAGCGGCGGCGGTGGCGGCGGAAACATGCAGGGGCTGTTTTCGAGCCTGATGCTCAACGCTCAACCGCGCCAAGTGAACCCGACTGCGGGGCTTCTCAATATCCTGGGGTAAGACATGGCTGGACTCGATTTCTTGCTGGGCCAAGGCGGCGACGCAGATGCAGCCCGCATGGGGCTGCTATCGGCTGGCCTCGGCATTCTCGCCAACAACACGGGGCACTATGGTGCGGCAATGCCGGCGTTGGCTGCTGGGGGTCTAGCGGGTCTTCAGGGCTATCAGGGCGCCCGCCAAGCGCAGATTGACGAGGAACAGCGGCAGATGAAGCTGGCGCAGATGCGGCAGGAGCAGGAGCGCGCAGCGCGTACCGAGGCATATCGCCAGAAGATCGCGGGGGGTGCCGCCATCAATCCGATGGAGGCTTACGCCGCTGGCCTATCGCTGGATGACGTACAAAAGCTGGCCGAGTCAGGCAATTGGGGCAAGGCGGAAGTCAAGGAGTACAAGGAGGTACGGACTCCTGATGGCCGCGTGGAAATCGTCGGCTACGACAAGTACGGCAAGCCGGTATCCACTGGCGCAACGCCGTTCAAGGCGCCGGAATTCCGCGACCTTGGCGGCCAGGTTGTCGGTATCGATCCGATCACGCTCAAGCCGGTGTGGTCGGGTGCGAAAACCATGACGCCGGGGGAGGCCGCAAGCAACGCCATCGCTCGTGCGAACCTTGGTATCTCACAAGCCAGGCTTGCGATGGATCGGGCTGGCCCGGGGAACAATCCGATGCTCAAAGGCGCGCCGGCTGGCTATCGCTGGAACGCGCAAGGCAATCTTGAGCCTATTCCCGGAGGGCCGGCAGAGGTAGGCAAGGCGCCAACCGAATTTCAGGGCAAATCCGCAGTTTATGGTGCGCGCGCGGCGGAGGCGGACAAGATCATCTCGGGTCTGCAAGGCAAGTATTCGCCCGCAGCCATCGGAGCAAAGCAGGCCGCATCTGAGGTGCCCATTATCGGAGGGCTGCTCGGGGCCGCTGGCAACGTCATCCTTTCGCCTGAAAGCCAGCAAGCAGAACAAGCTCAGCGGGATTTCGTCAACGCCATGCTTCGTCAAGAATCCGGCGCTGCCATTTCGCCGGCAGAGTTTGACAACGCGCGTAAGCAATACTTCCCGCAACCCGGGGATACAGAAGCGGTGAAAGCGCAGAAAGCCCGCAACCGAGCCATTGCTATCCAAGGCTTGCAGAACAACGCGGGGAAGGCGAATTACACTCCGGCCGTGCCGAAGCAGTCTGGCGGCTGGTCCGCCAAGAGGATTGATTAATGCCGACGTATCGAGTGACTGGCCCGGATGGTGGCACCTACGAGGTCAATGCGCCGGAAGGGGCTACCGAACAGGACGCCATCGCCTACGTGCAGGCGCAGCAGACGCGCAAGGTCGATATGCCAGCGCCTGGCGCATCCTCGCTCAAGGGTTCGGCTGCTGGCGGTGTCTTCATGGGCGTGCGCGATGCCGTGGATGCTGGCGCGCAATTGTTGCGCCGTGCGGTGCCGGAGTCGATTGGAACCGCTGTCGATGAATTCGGGAACATGCTTGCCGATGCCGGGCTGCCTGTCGCGCGTTCTACTGGCGTACAAGGCGTGGATGCGGTCGTGAAGAACGCGAACCGGGAGTACGAGGATTCCCGTCGTCTCGCTGGCCGCGACGGCATCGACCTTGCACGTATTGGTGGCAACATCGCCAACCCGATCAATCGAATCGTCCCAATCGGTGGCGCGACCGCAGGCGGGGTAGCCGCTCGCGCGGGACTGCAAGGCGCCGTGTCCGGACTTGCTACCCCCGTGCTGAATACCGACAACTTCGGGGTCAACAAGGCCGCGCAAGTGGGCCTTGGCGGGGTGACTGGGGCCGCTGGCGGGTATTTGGCGGACAAAGCTATCGGAGCTGTGGGGCGAGGCGTAGAGGCGGCGAAGCGGAATCTAATGCCGCAGGCAACGCGAGCTAACGCAGCGACGCAGGCAGATCAGGCGATTGCGCAGGCCGCCGCGGACCAAGGAATGGATCTCGCGGCGATTCCGGAGAGCATCCTGGTCGGGGTCAAGAAGCAGGTTGCAGACGCATTCGCTAGCGGGAAGAATCTGGATGCCAGGGCGCTGCTACGCAAGGCAGAAGGCGACGCCATTCTTGGCCAGGGTCGTGGCCTTACGCTGGGCCAAGCTACGCGCGATCCCCAGCAATTCTCGCGTGAAATGAATCTACGCGGCGTTGATGGGGCTGGGGCGCCCCTGGCAGAACGCTTCGCAGCACAGAATCAAGCCTTGGTAGAAGCCCTGAACAAACGTGGTGCCGCTGCCGCGCCGGGGGAAATGGCGACAGGACAAGCGGTAATAGACACGCTGCGCCAGTACGATGCCGGCCTGCGCCGGAGTGTTGGGGATCTGTACGCGCAGGCCCGAGCCCTCAATGCAAACGATATTCCTCTCGACGCCCGTCAGTTCGCGGACAACGCGCTGGGTCGCCTGGAAAGCGAGATGAAAATCGGCTTCTTGCCGCCACAGGTACAGGGGATCGTCAACGACATCAGCCGGGGCAAGATTCCTCTGAATATCAGCACGTCGGAGCAAATCAAGTCCACCTTGGCCGAAGCCACCCGAGCCGCGCAACGCTCTGGCGACGGCAATACCGTGCGAGCGCTCGGCATCGTCCGCGACGCGCTGGAAGACGCTCGGCCAGCTACGACTCTAGGCGGGGAAGCGCAATCCGCCTTCGATGCCGCCCGTTCTGCCGCGCGTGAACGCTTTGGGAAGCTCGACAGCATCCCGGCACTGAAAGCCGCCGTGGAAGATATGGCGCCGGACAAGTTTTTCCAAAAACACGTGCTTGGCGCGAGCGCCCGCGATTTCGATGCCATGCTGAAGCTGGTGCCAGATCAGGCAAACACCATCCGCACGCAAACGCTGGACTATCTCAAGAGTAAGGCGCTGGGTGGGGCGAGCGATGAGGTCGGGAAGTTCTCTCAGTCGGCGTACAACAAGGCACTCAAGCAGATTGGCGATACCAAGCTGTTGGCGATGTTCCCGCCAGAGGAAGTTGCCGCCCTCAAGTCGGTAGGCCGCGTGGCGTCGTACATCCAGGCACAACCCGCTGGCTCTGCGGTGAATAATTCCAACACCGGTGCGGCAGTGATGAACCTGCTTGGCCAAATGAGCGGTCGCCTAGGGTCGTTCCCGGTGATCAACATCGCTCGGAACTCGGTGAACCAGTTCCTTGACGAGCGAGCGGCGGCGAACGCGCTTGCCGGCCAGATACCGGCCCAAGCGAAAGAAGCGCCCGTAAATGCGCTGCGTCCGCTCCTGCTGCCGTATGCGGGCCAAGGCGGCCTTCTTGGCGCCTATATGGGCCAGTAACTGATTCACCGCACCGCCACCAAGAGCGACTAGCGCGGCGCGTACCAGGTCGTTTTCCAAGAACACTCCCCAGCCGCCTCCGGGCGGCTTTTTCTTTTGGTGAGGTCAAATGCCAGTACCGAATACTATAGCCGATCTGAGCCAATCGGCCGGTTCCAACTACCCGCTGGGCACGGATACGGTCGGCCCGGATCTGGACAACTACCTGCGCGCTGGCTTTTCGTTCACGCGCCAGGTGTTTGACGGATCCTCCAACCTGTTAGGGAGCGTGGGCGGCACGGCAAACGCGATCACGGCGACGTGCCCGGTGCCGTTCACTGCGTACGTGAACGGCCAAACGTTCCGCTTCGTAGCGGCCAGCACCAACACCGGCGCGGCTACTATCAACATCAACGGGATTGGCGCGAAGGCGATCACCAAGGCGGGGAATGCTCCGCTGGTGGCGGGGGATATGCCTGCGGGTGCCGTCATCGAAGTGGTGTACGACGGCACGCAGTTTCAGATGGTGTCGCTGAGCCGCAATGGCCGGACGCTGTTGGTGGCGAATCGCACGTACTACGTGGCGACGACGGGTAACGACAGCAATGATGGCCTAAGCCCTAGCACCGCGTTTGCGACGCTGCAAAAAGCGTGGGACACGATCAAGAACACCTTGGATCTTGGGGGGTTCTCGGTAACTGTCAATGTGGCATCTGGAACGTATGCCCCTTTCATGCCGGCCGGTGCAATAGTTGGAGCTTCCGGTCCTGCCAGTGTCACGTTTGCTGGGGCAGCCGCTACGATCCAGACTTCGACGCTATCAGCAGCTATTGGCGCGAGTGCAGGCGCTCAGTTGACTGTTAGTGGCTTCACCATTTCCAACAGCTTGTCGAGCGCATCTGGTATCACGTCGTCCGGGTTCGGTACGCTGGTTGCCGTTGGCAGTGGCATGGCGTTCGCGTTCTGTTCTGGCTCGCACATGCTGGCGTATGCTGGGGGCATCATCAATGTAGTCGCCTCGTATGCGATCACTAGTGGTGCCGGAGCCCATCTTAATACCGCTAACAATGGCGTGATTTCTCTGCAAGGTGGCATCACAGTTGCAATTAGTGGAACCCAGGGCTTCCCAACCGCATTCGCTCTATCCACCGGGCTTTCGCAGATCAATGCGGGTGGAGTGACGTTCACGGGCACGGGTAGCGGCACCCGGTACAACGTCGGCTCAAACTCAATGATCAATAGTAATGGTGGCGGCCCCAACTATTTCCCCGGGAACAGCGCTGGCGTCTCCAGTTCGGGTGGGATTTACCTCTAAGCCTCCGCTCGGCAGCGCCCCAAGGGGCGATAAACAGCAAAGATGAAGTCGGGAGAGACATACCCTTCCGCTTCCAACCATTCTTCCATGCCTTGCAACAACTGGATAAGTCGCACATCGCTTTCTTTGGCCTCATCGAAGTTGTTCGCGATGCCATCGAACACGTGGTTAAGGATAGATCCGCCAAGAGACTTCAATTCCAAGCGCTCAAAGTACTGGTCTAGCGTACTGAGGATGTCTTCGGAGCGGACCGCTTCGGATGGATCGCCGGCAATGACTTCCTTTGCGGATGGACGGCGAGGCTTTGTCTTCACCAATTGTCCGTCCATCGAGAGGCGATACTTTGGGGGAAGTACGCGCAGGAAATCGGTCGCATACTGAATCTGCTCGTCGGACCATTGTTGGTAGTTCTTTCCAACGAAATCAACAACGAGCAGGTACCCATCATCCCTGATGGCTTCCGATATCACGCTCAGACAGATTTCCAGATTGGTGACATGGTGCAGTGAGTGAAAGAAGATGCCGAGGTCAATTGACCGAGGCGCCAAGGTCGGGGAATTTAGGTCCGCGACGTGGTAGGACAGATGTGAGGCCCCCATGGCCGCGGCCTTCTCGTTCGCGGATTGCACAAGCGTCGGATTGAGCTCGTACCCCTGAATCGCTTTTGCATGGAACCCCATTTCTACCAAAGTTCTTTCGAGGTGACCTCCGCCAGAGCCGAAGCTGCCAATCGCAATATCGGTTCTGCCGGCGAGGTATTTTTGGTGGAAGTAAGTGAGGTAGTGCTGATCCGTTGATCCAGTGACTAGACGGTTGTAGTACGCGTGCATGGTCTGCAATGCGCTTGCATTGTTCGCGCTGAATCGGCGCTGGGCGCCGTCATCAACGAGATGATCCCATGCATTCTCCGCAGTCCGCCTCACTCGTGAGAGTCTGCCGCGAACGGATGCTAACCGCGACAAGACTCGATCAAGCCATTGCGGAAGTAGCGATGCTGCCGGCGATTTAGTATCAACCGGCTGAACATTCTGCGACATAGTTGTCCCCCTTGTTATTCCATCGCAAGACGCCAGAGCATCGTATCGTAGCAGAGTGAAAAGGCACTGCGGTGCCTTGAAGTCAACAGGTTTCATCAACGCCCGCCACAGAGCGGGCATTTTTATTGGGGTCGCCCACATGCAGAACGAAATTGCCGCCAGCGCCGTGAAGGCAGCGCCCGCTATCACCGTGTCCGGTGCCACGATCTTCGGGATTGAGCTCCCGGACGCCGTGCTGATCCTTACTGGCATCTACACGATCCTGCAAACCATCTTCCTGATCCGGGACAAGCTTTTCCCCAAGCAGCCGACGAAGGTGGAAGGCGATGAGCCCTAATTTGCGAAGCCGACTCGTTGCGGCTGGCCTGGTGGCGGCCATTCCTCTGGTGGCAACCTTCGAGGGGCTGCGGCAGAAGGCGTATCTGGATCCGGTGGGCATCCCTACTGCCTGTTTCGGTGCCACGCATGGGGTCAAGCTGGGGCAGACGTACACGCGCGAGCAGTGCGACAACCTGCTTGCGAGCGATCTGCTGGAAGCGAATGCCGGTGTTGACTCGTGCGTTCGTGTGCCGTTGAACGAGGGGCAGCGCGTCGCCTTCGTGTCCTTTACCTACAACGTTGGCCGGAGCAAGTTCTGTGGCTCGACGCTTCTGCGCAAGCTCAACGATGGCAATTACGCGGGCGCGTGCAACGAGCTGACGCGGTGGGTCTATGCCAAGGGGATCAAGCTGCCAGGGCTGGTTAAGCGGCGTGAGAAGGAGCGGGCGATCTGCCTCGGGGGCGCGGCATGACGATGTTCAACCCAACCGCCGTGCTGGTGGCAATCGGCGTCACGCTTGCGCTGTCCACGGGCGCCTACGTCAAAGGGCGCTCCGATGGCGCCGAGAAAGAGCGCATCGCCCAACAGAAAGAGATCGAAAAATGGCGCACCAAGGCCGACAAGGCAGCCGCTGACCTAGAAACGGCGCGCGAGGCGAAGCGACCCAAGTACGCCGAGGCTGATCGGAAGATCGAGAAGGCAACAAATGAAAACCCTGTGTATCGTGATTGCCGCGCTGACGATGACAGCATGCGCGCCCTTAGGGACAAGATCAACGCCGCCAATTCCGGCAAGCCTGCTGCGGGAGTGCCCGCCGATCCGCCAGCTGGAGAATGATACCTTCGGGGCCATCCTGCGGGCCTACAGCGAATTGATTGGGCAGTATGGCGATTGCGCCGATAGCAAGCGAGCGCTGAACCGGGCGGTTTCGCCCTAAGTCGCTATACTGTATGGATGTCCAGTATAGAGCACGACTTCGACTGGCCGCCGCCGCCCACCTACACTTCAGCCGTGAGCCGGGAGTGGACTAGAGGAAGGGGATTTTCTGCCTTCGGAGGCGCGCCACTGTACGTATTCACAGTATTTTGTGATGCGCTAAGTCCTTGATTCTTCGTGGGACCAAAGCCAGACGCCTGTATGCAAATACAGTTGTTTAGGACTTTTAATCCGTTGGTCGCAGGTTCGAATCCTGCACGACCCACCA
>NZ_JCBAJO010000339.1:0-3848 GCF_059772245.1 Cupriavidus sp. R6-3 | reverse complement strand
GCCTGCGGATCGATGGCCGGCGCGGCGGCCACCGCAGAGGCTCCGGCCTGGCTGCCGTTGCCGCCGCCGCCATTCCTGGTGCCCTTGGCGCCTTCGTCCTTGCCGCCCGGCTCGCCTTGTGCGTCCTCGTTGGCCAGCGTGTTGCCCATCGCGGTCGCGCTGGCGATGCTGGCGGTATGGCCGGTGGTAAAGACGCTCGGCGTATCGACCGGCGGCAGCCCGTGCGCGCGCTCGGCGGCCGGCGGCGCGATCTCGGCCAGCTCGGCGGGCCATTTGCCCAGCAGGTAGTAGTCCATCACCTTGCGCGCGATCGGCGCGGCGTGCTGCGCGCCGAAGCCGGCGTTCTCGACGATCAGCGCCAGCGCGATCTTCGGCTTGTCGGCCGGCGCGAACGCGGTGTACAGCGCATGGTCGCGCTTGTGCTCGGCCAGCGCGTGGTGGTTGTACTTCTCGCCCTTGCTCAGCGAGAAGGTCTGCGCGGTGCCGGTCTTGCCGGCCGACTCGTAGGCGGCGCCGGCGAACACGCGCGCCGCGGTGCCCGAATGCGTGACGCCGACCATCGCGCGCTTGATCACGTCGATATCGGACTGCTTGAACGGCAGGCGATAGCTTTCCTTCGGCACCGTCAGGCGGCGCTGCCGGGTGACCGCGTCCTCGACCGCCTTGACCAGGTGGGGCTTCATCACGACGCCGTTGTTGACCAGGATCGAGGTCGCGTGCGCCAGCTGCAGGATCGTGAAGCTGTTATAGCCCTGGCCGATCCCCAGCGAGATCGTTTCGCCGTCATACCAACGCTGCTGCTCGGGCTTGCGGTAGGCGCGCCGCTTCCAGTCGGTCGACGGCAGGATGCCGCGGCTCTCGCCCTCGATGTCGATGCCGGTCAGCTGGCCGAAGCCGAGCGGCTTCATGAAGTCGTGGATCGCGTTGACGCCCATGTCGCGCGCCAGCGCGTAGTAGTAGGTGTCGCACGAGGCCACGATCGAGCTGTACATGTCGACCCAGCCGTGGCCGCCCGGCTTGTCGTCGCGGAAGGTATGGTTGCCCAGCGTGAAGAAGCCGGGATCGTGCATGCCCCAGTTGGCGGTGCGCTTGCCGGTCGCAAGCGCCGCCAGCGCCATGAACGGCTTGTAGGTCGAGCCCGGCGGATAGGTGCCGCGCAGCGGGCGGTTCAGCAGCGGCTTGTCCGGCGAATTGTTCAGCTCGTTCCAGGTCGCGGTGTCGATGCCCTCGACGAACAGGTTCGGGTCGAAGGTCGGCTTGGAGACGAAGGCCAGGATGTCGCCGGTGGCCGGCTCGATCGCCACCAGCGCGCCGCGGCGGTCGCCGAACAGCGCCTCGGCCAGCTGCTGCAGCCGGATGTCGAGGGACAGGATCAGGTTGTTGCCCGGCGTCGCCGGCGCGGTCGACAGCGTGCGGATCGGCCGCCCGCCGGCGCTGACCTCGACTTCCTCGATGCCGGTCAGCCCGTGCAGCTCGGTCTCGTAGCTCTGCTCGATGCCGATCTTGCCGATGTAGTTGGTGCCCTTGTAGTTGTCGGCATCCTTGCGCGGGTCGTAGTTGGCCGGATTGGCATCGTTGGCCACGTCCATCGCCTCGATGCGCTGCTGGTCGCGCTGCGAGATGCGGCCGATGTAGCCGACCACGTGCGAGGCCGATTCGCCCATCGGATATTGGCGGAACAGCCGCGCGCGCACGTCGACGCCGGGGAAGCGGAAGCGCTGCGCGGAGAAGCGCGCCACCTCCTCGTCGCTGAGCTGGCTGCGGATCGGCAGGCTCTCGAAGCTGCGCGACTCCTCCATCAGCCGGCGGAAGCGGCGGCGGTCGCGCGGCTGGATGTCGATCAGTTCGGACAGTTCATCGATGGTGTCATCCAGCGACTGCGTCAGCTTGGACGGCGTGATCTCCAGCGTGTAGGCCGAATAGTTGCGCGCCAGCACGATGCCGTTGCGGTCCATGATGATGCCGCGGTTCGGCTCGATCGGCGCCACCGAGATGCGGTTGTCCTCGGCCTTGGCCGAATACTGGTCGTGCTTGTACCACTGCAGCCAGAAGAAGCGCAGGAACAGCAGGCCGAACAGGATCACGGCGAACAGCGCCGCGGCCGCCACGCGAAGGCGGAAGCGGCCGAGCTCGAGTTCGACGTTGCGGATTTCGGTCATGGTGCTGCGGGGACGGGCGGTCGGGGCACGGAGAGAGGCTGCGAGCGGAGTGCCATGCCGTCAGATCGGCCGGGTTTCGTCGACGTCGATGGAGCGGCGCTGCGGCGCCAGCAGCAGGCCGGTGGCCAGCGGCCACAGCAGCGCCTCGATGCCGGGCGCCACCAGCAACGGCCAGCCGGGCAGCGGCGCGCCCATCAGCAGCCGGATCACCACCGGTACCGCATGCGCGATGAACAGCAGCGGCAGCACGTGCAGTGCCTGCGTATAGACGCTGAACCACAGCACGCGGCGGTGGATCGTGATGGCGAAGTAGGCCAGCAGCGTGTAGGCCATCGCGTGCTCGCCGAGCAGGCGGGCATCGTGCACGTCCATCAGCAGGCCCAGCACGAAGGCCACGCCCATGCCGACCTTGCGCGGCTGGTGGATGTTCCAGAACACCAGCACCAGCGCCACCATGTCCGGCACCCACAGGATGTCGCCCCACGGCAGCAGGTTGAACAGGAACGCCAGCACGAAGGTCAGCGCGATGAAGGCCGGGTTGACCGGCCGCAGCAGATATTGGGGATGGGTCACCGCTTCTGCTCCTGGCTCGGCGCGGCCGCGGGCGCCGCGGCGACCGTAGCAACTGTGGCGGCCGTAGCCGCGGCGTCCGCCTTGGGCTTGGGCGCCTTCTCGGTTTTTTCCGCCTTGTCGGCTTTCTCGGGCTTATCGGCTTTCGAGGCCTTGCCGGCCTTGTCCGTCTTGCCTGCCTTGCCCGCGTTCTTGCCGTCGTCGCCGGCCGGCAGGTCGCGCGAGGGCTTCTCGGCCTCGTAGCGCACCACCAGCAGCTGGCGGTGCGAACGCACGCCCGCGACCGGGTCGCAGTAGACGCGCGAGAACGCGGTATCGGCCTTGCGTTCGATCTGCACGATGCGCGCGACCGGCAGCCCGGCCGGATAGACCCCGTCCAGGCCCGAGGTCACCAGCAGGTCGCCCTGCTGCAGATCGGCCGACGCCGCCATGAAGCGCAGGTCCAGCATGCCGGCCTTGCCGCCGCCGAAGGCGATGCTGCGCAGGCCGTTGCGTACCACCTGCACCGGGATCGCCTGGTCCTTGTCTGTCAGCAGCGTGACTTCGGACTGGAAAGGCGTCACGCGTGTGACCTGGCCGACCACGCCGCGATCGTCGATCACCGGATAGCCGGCCCGCACGTCGTGCTGGCTGCCGCGGTCGATCACGATGCGCTGGCTGTACGGATCGCGCGCGTCGTACAGCACCTCGGCCGCCGTGACCGGCGTGGCCGATTGCTCCTTCAGGTCCAGCAGCTTGCGCAGCTGGCGGTTCTCGGCCTCGAGCTGGGCCTGGCGCAGCGCGTCGTCGGCCTGCGCCACCGCGCGCCGCCGCAGCTCGCGGTTCTCGCTGGCCAGCGCGGCGGACGACTGCAGATAGTCGAACGCGGCGCGCGCCATGTCGCGCGGCACCAGCACGGCGCGCTCGACCGGCATCAGCACGGTGGCGGCGACCTGCCGGACCGTGGACAGCGCATCGAAGCGGGCGTCGACGACCAGCAGCACCAGCGCCATCGTCACGAAGATGACCAGGCGCGCGAACGCGGACGTGCCCTGCTTGAATAGCGGTGGCGGCGTGTAATCCATTTAGCCGTACGCAGGCGGTGGCGGTCCGCATCGCCGGCACGCCGCGCTCGGGCGT
>NZ_JCBAJO010000338.1:0-3861 GCF_059772245.1 Cupriavidus sp. R6-3 | reverse complement strand
TGTTGGCGGTCGCGCTCGGCCAGGCTCGCGCCCTGTTCGAGCAGCCAGCCGATCGCCGAACGGTTGCCGTGATAGGCGGCTTCGTTCAGCGCGCTGCGGCCATTGTCGTCGCGGGCCAGGGGATCGGCGCCCTGGATCTTCAGCCAGGCGAGCAGCGTGCGCGTGCGTTCGCCCTGGTCCTCGTGCGTGGCCACCTGCATCGGCAGGCGGCCCAGCTCGGTGCGCCTGTGTGGATCGGCACCCAGCCGCAACAGCGACACGGCGAGCGCGAGTTCGTGGTGCTCGCAGGCCAGATGGAAGGCATTGCACCCGTCCGGCCCGGGACGGTCGATGAAGGCCTTGCGCTCGGCGTCCGGCACGGCCTGCAGCACCGCCTGCACCACGTCGAGACGGCCCTGCCTGCAGGCCTGCAGCCAACCCTGGTGCAGCCCCGCGTCGACCACCGTGGCATGGCGCTCGTCGCGCAGCCGCGCCAGCGCCTGCGCGACGCGTGCCTGCTGTTCGACCGTGGGCAGGTTCAAGGCATCGAGCTGGTCTTTCAACTCGCACAGCATGGCTTCGAGCGCGGTCCACTCGTGTTCCAGGTCGGCACGCAAGGCTGCCCACCGGGTCGGCGGCCCGAACGAGAAGCGCCGGTGCACGGCCATCTCTTCAGCGAGCCGTCGATCGAAGCGGGCGACGCGGCGCGCCACTTCGTCGGCGTCGAGGCGGACGAAGCCGCTGCCGTCTTCGGCGACCACATGGGCGGTCCTCGCTTCGGGCATGCGGGCCTCGATGGTTTCGCGATAGCGCGCGGCGATCGTGGCGGCCAGCGCGTCCAGTTCGGCGAGATAGCGCCTGGCCAGGGCTTGCTGCGCGTGCGGCGCGGCGGAGTGCGCTTCGTCGGCATCATCGGCCCGATCGTCGCGCAGCAGCGTCAACTGAAGATGCACGACCTGCGAGCGCCGGCTCAGCCATCGCTCCAGTTCCTCGATCGGGGACACCACTGGATGGTGCGCGATGGCGGCCTGCGCCATCTGCTGCGTCAGCGCGTCGGCGCGCGCGCTCAGGGCGTTGTGAGCGGATACGGACAGCATGGCGGTTCTCCGGCTGAGGGGGCGCAATACGGGCGCAAAAACCGGCGCAATACCGGCGCAATGTGCGCGCGATACGGACGCAGTACGAACGCAATACGAACGCAATACGAGCGCAATACGAGCGCAACGAACTCGACGAACGCGAACGCAATGCGGACGCAATGTGGACGCAATACGGACGAGACCGGACGGGCTCCGAATCTAACGGCCCGCGCCCCGTGCCCTGTCGAATTTGGCATCGTCTCTGTCGCGAATGATCCGCGCCGACTGGTTGGCGGCAGGGGCATCGCCTACCGTTCGCTGCGCCGCCGGTGCCCGCAGCCAGGCGGTGCCATCCATCGAACGGAGCGGGTCCGGGAGGGTTGCATCGCCATGTTCAGCACCGTCAGCACACGTATCGGCATGCTGGTCCAGCTGGAGGCCGGCCTTTCCCCCGGCACGCAGCGGGACGCGCTGCGCGATGCCGTTCTCGCCGGCGACCGGCGGCGGGTCAAGGACCTGCTGGCCGGCATGCCCGCGCTGGCGCGCGCCGTCGACGACGACGGCGACTCGCCGCTGCACTGGGCGGTTCGTGCCGCGGGGCGCCACGACGTCGAGGACTGGCGCGTCATCGTGACCTGCCTCCTGGAAGCGGGTGCGGACTGCAAGGCCAGGAACCGGCAGGGTTTGACGCCGCTCGATCTCGCCGCCCAGGTGCCATACGATCCGGCGGTGCTGGGCGCGCTGCGTGCCGGCGGCCCGCACGCGGCGCACGACGCCGCGGACGAGGCTGCCGATGCCGATGGCCGAATCAATGAAGGCCGCGTCGACGAGGACCGCGGCGACGAGGGCGCGGCACACGACCACGAGGGCATGACGGTCCAGCAGGGCCTGCACGGCATCGCAGGCATGCTGCGCGCGCAGGCCGATCCGCCCGTCGGCGTGCCGCGGCTGCTTGGCAAGCTGGTCGCGCTGTACCGCGACGCCGGCGCCGATTGCGCCAAGGCCTGCCTGTCCTGCTTGCGCCTGCTGCTGCAGCGGTACCCGGCGCTGGACCATACCCGCCGGGACGACATGGTGCCCTTGTACGAGGCGCTGGTGCGGATGTGGACGCGCGGCAGCCATTGGAAGGAGGGCTTCTGCTACGCGCATCACGCGCGGCGCCTGCTGCCCGCCGGCGGCCGCCTCGCCGGGGAGCTCGGCGCGGTGATCGACCGGCTGGAAGCCGCGATGGTGCGCGAGCATCTGTCACAGTGGGCGCCGCGCGCGCAGGTGCAACTGCGTGCCGCACTGTTCGACCTCGGCATGCAGTGCGCGTCGATGGCGGCGCCATTGCGGATGCTGGAGCGCGCGCATTGCCTGTTCCAGGCGGTGGCGCGCACGGAGGCGCTGATGGCCGCGCACGGCATGGCGCTCGCGCCGGAGGAGGACCCGCGCGAGGCCCTGCCGGCGCGCCAGTTGTCCATCGCGATCGCCGCGGCGCTGGACCGCTTGCGCCGGACCACCCGAGGTGCGATCGACTTCGTCGACGTCGCGCAGCGCGTGCTGCTGCTTGCCGAATCGGCCGGCGCGATCGGCCTGCACGCGCATGGCGCCGCGTGGTGCGACAGCGTGGTGCGCAACGTCGAGCAGGAAGAGTGCGTGGCCTCGCTCAGGAACTACGACTGCGGCGCGCATCGGCGCATGGCGCAGGCCTTGCGTGGCGGATCGATGGTGCCGGGGGCGCCCGCCGATCCGCCACGGCCGGTCTGGCGCACGCTGCGCGACAGCCTCGATGCCTTGCGGGCCCAGGCCGCGGAGGAGCTGGCGCATGTGGATCTGCCCGATCCGAGCGATCGCGCGGCGTTGCGCGACTGGGAAACCCCGCTGCCCATCGAAGAACTGCAGGAACGGATGACCGCGCGCTACAAGGCGCTGGTCGCGCAGATCGCGCGCGCCTGCCGGCACTGGATGCTGACCGAGCCGCCGTGCGCGTTCGCCATCGTCGGACTGGGCTCGATGAGCCGCGGCGACATGAGTCCGTATTCCGACTTCGAATATGCGCTGCTGCTGGCCGAGCCCGCACCGGCCGGCAGCCTCGCGCAGGCATGGTTCGCCAACTTCGGGCGGCTGTTCGACCTGGCCGTCTGCAGCCTCGGCGAAACGGCGGCGGGCGGCGATCATCCGCTGCCGGCGCCGGGCGGATTCGAGGTCGACGCCGGCGTGCGGGTGGCGGCGTCGGCGCTGGCCTGGACGGGCACGCCCGAGCAGCTTGCCGACATGCTGCGCCAGCGCAGCACCGCCAACGCCAACGTCCATCCCGATTCGGACCAGGGGCTGCATTTCTCGTTGCTGACGCCATGCCTCGCGCATGGCGAGCCCACGCTGATGCGGCGGCTGTCGGCGGCGATGGCGGCCCTGCTCGACGTGCCGCTGCGCGCGGACGACGCGGGCCGCCTGTGCGCGCGCGAGGATCTGGCGCTGCGCCAGCTGCAGGCAGACATGGTGCGGCTCGGCGACGCGCTGGCGCATCCGCCCGGCGGCGGCCTCGATCTGAAGCACGGCTATCGCGGCCCGCTGGTGCATGCGCTGACGTCGCTGTCGCTGCTGTCCGGCCACCCCGACACGCCGCCGCGCGCGGCGCTGGCGCGGCTCGACGCACTCAAGCGGTTCTCGGCGCCATTCCTGGCCGACTGGCGCTGGGCCATGGCAGCGGTACAGATGCTGCGCTATCGGCTGCAGCTGCAGGCGAACCGGCGCGCGGAACGGGCCGATGCGGCATGGAGCCCGTCGGATCGCCGCATGCTGCAGGCCGTCCACGACCGCG
>NZ_JCBAJO010000337.1:0-3863 GCF_059772245.1 Cupriavidus sp. R6-3 | reverse complement strand
ACGCCGGCGGCCGGATGGAGCGCGCAGTTCCATACCGATCCGCGCCATCGCGGCGCGGCCGGCCTCGGCGCATGGGCCGCCATCGCATGGCAGGACCGCATCGCCAAGGCCGCCGCCACACGTGCCGGCGATCTGGCGATCGCACGCGAGCGCATCGGCAACGTCGCGCTCGGCGTCGAGGTCTCGCGCTCGCTGTGGTTCCGCCATATGCCGCCCGATCCCGTCGACAAGCTGGCGGTGCTCGGCGCGATGCTGGGCCGCATGCCGGTCAACGAGCAGCAGACGGTGTCGTCGGCCTTGACCGGCCGCACGCCCGGCATGGCGCCGGCGATCTGGTCCTCGGCAGCGCGGCGTGCGCTGCGTCCTGGTCCTGCGCGCTCGGCGTTGACGCGCGACGGCGTCATTCCGCATCGCGTGCTGCTCGAAGCGGCCGCCGCGTGCCCGGTGGCGCCCGACCATCCCGATGAGATCTGGCACAAGCCGTGCGGGGATGCCGGCCCCATATTGAAGGACGCGGTCCGGCGCGCCTTCGACGACGAGCGGCAGGCCGACGACCTGTTCCGGCTGCTGATGGACAGTGAAACGACGACGGACCTGAACCGGCTTGCCGCCGCGCTCGAGGCGCTGACGCCCGACGCCGATGGCCGCGTCGATCCGGACAAGGTCATTCGCGCGGTGCGCGAACCCGGACAATGGATCGACGAGCCGGCCACGGGCCAATGGGTCGACACGCTGGCGTCGAGCCGCACCCGTTGCCGGCCGGTTGACCTGGACCTGCTGGGCCAACGCGTCGCCGATGCCGTCGACCCTTTCGCCGCGCGCCCGCCCGTGGTCAATCGCGTGCTTGCCACCCTGCCCGGCATCGTCGACATCGGCCCCGTCGAAATCGAACCCGAGCTGGATCTGCCGCTTTGGCAACTCCTCAATGAGGCCGCGCCCGACTGGATGCTGCCCGGCATCGGCGACCTGCAGCAGGACCGCGTGGTGGGCCTGGCCACGCACGCTGCTTTCGTGGAAGGCGTACTGGTCGGCGCCAATCAGCAGGCGCTGGGCGAACTGCGCTGGCGCAATTTCCCGATCGCTCCACGCTGGTCGCCGCTGCGCAAGTTCTGGCAACGCGCCGGTGGCCAGTTCGATATCCATCCGATCCGCAACTGGCCCGCCGATAAGCCATTGGGCGACGCCGCGCTGACGCCGACCCCGCGAGCCACCGAGGCGGTGGTGCTGTTCAAAACCCCGCTGTTCCGGCGCTATCCGGACACGGTCGTCTATCTGTACCAGGCCGAGGCCGACTGGACCGTGCCACCCGCGAACCAGCCGCTCGACGAGTCGCGCAAGCAGTTTCCGACCTTCCCCGGCAGGATCGGCCCGGACGTCGCGTTCTTCGCCTTCAACGTGGCACCGGCGGATCTGGCCAATTATTGGGTGGTATTGGAAGAGCCGCCCGCCGGCTACCGCTTCTACAGCTGGCACGACGATCAGGACCGGCCCACCGGCACCGTCGCCGACGGCGCGGCCTACGGCTTCGAGACCTTTGCCCCACCGGTGCGCGTGATGATCGGCAAGCTGGAGCTGGCATGAGCGCCGTCGAAGTATTGGCGCCCCTGCGCATCGAAACCCGCTTCTACGCGCCGGACGGCACCCGGCCCGGCTGGATGCTGCGGCTGCGCGTATGGCCCGACGAGTTCTCGATGGCGCGCCGGCCCATCGCGCCGTCGCCGGCCGAGCTCGACCTCTACGACGACGTGCTGCGCCAATTTCCGCTCGATGCCGGCATGCAATGGCGCATGCTGTGCGCGCGGCTCGGCGTCGAACGCGCGCTGTGGCTGCGGCGGAGCGTTGCCATCGTGGCCGAGCCCGCGCCGCATGCGGATCGCGGCGCGGCCCAGCCGCGCGATCCCTCGGCCTGGCCCGACACGCATCAGCCTTACGGCCTGCCGCCGGCGATCCATGTCTGGTTCGTCGAGGCCGGCCAGGGCGGCGCCCCAACGCTGGCCGGCACGATGCACCCGAACCGCGAACGGATTGCCGAACAGCTCGGTCTGACCGCGTTCGAGACGCCCGCCGCCTCCGGCGAACTGCCGCGGACATGGTGGACCTCCTTCGACATCGCCAAGGCGGTCGGGCTGGCAATCGAGATCCCCTTCCCGGCCGGCGCGCAGCCGCCGGCGCTCGATGCCATCGTGGTGGCCGGCATGGGCGACGTCTCCCCGGAACCGCTGATCGCGATGCATGCCGTCACGGGCCGGCTGTCGGTGCTGCGGCCTGGGACGCCAACCAATACCGTGGACGGCGAGGCCACCGCCGACGCTGGCAGCAACCCCGGCAGCAATCCCGGCGGCAATCCCGGCGGCAATGCGGCCGCATGGGAAGGCATCGACGATGCGCTGCCCGCTGCGGACAGCGCGTCCGCCGCCGTGATGCAGGCGCTGGCCGGGCCGGATGCCGTTCCGATCAAGCTGCAAGGCGGCGACGTCGACGCCGGCGGACACGATCCGCTGGTCGTGAATGCGCTGTGGCCCGTGCTGTGGGGCCACGCGCTGCGCGATGTGATCGGCGCCGGCGAAGACGAGGCGCGCCTGGCCGAATGGGCGCAGGCGTGGCTCGCGCCGCAGGGGCCGTATCCGGCGATCCGCGTCGGCGCACAGCCCTACGGTTTGCTGCCGGCCACCGTACTTGCCGGCTGGACCGGTCAAAACATCACGGCGGGACAGATTCGCGACTGGGCCGGCCCATGGCGCGATGCGGCCGCCGCGGATGCCGCGATCCACCCTGGCACCGTGGTGGGCGCGTCCGCGCAGCGGGCCGTCGATCTGCTGGGCGAAGACACGCCCACGCGCCGCTGGGCCGTTCGCCTCGTCTCGCCGCTGCCGGTGGTCAACGCGATCCGTGCGATGCGGGGCCTGCCGCCGCTCGAGCCGAGCACCTGGGAGCGGGAGACGGCATCGAGCCTGGCCGGCCGCAAGACGCCGCTGTCGCCGCTGGGCGCCTTCACGGAGCAGGCGCATCTGCCGGCGAGCACGCCGGAAGCCGACGCCGACGACCCCGACACGCTGCGCCTGCTGCTGGAGATGGAGGGCGAAGCCTTCCCGTACCGCTGGGACCGCAAGCTGGGGCTGCTCGGCCATCTGATCTTCGAATCGCTGTGCCTGCTGCGCGCCAGCGTCGGCCTGGCGCGCGAGGCCATCGACGCCGGCCAGGCCGTCGACCCGCACGCGCCCTTGCCCATGCAGGCCGGCACCGATGCGCTGATCGATCTGGTGCGGCGCGGCTACCCGGGGACGCCGTCGCAACCGCAGCTGGACGACCTGTTTGCTTCGGCCGATCCCGGCGCACACAGCGTGGCCAAGCGCTGCCTGCGCGGCATCGAGGCACTGGTCGGCCTGGTGCGGGCCTACGCCGACGATCCAGACGGCGTCTTCAGTTGCGTGCTGGCCGCGCTGGATACCGCCAGCCATCGCGTGGATCCGTGGATCACCGGCCTTGCCCATTCGCGCCTGCGCGAGCTGCAGAACGCGCGGGCGCCGTGGCGGCTCGGCGTATACGGCTGGGTCGATGCGCCGGCGCCCTACGATGCGGCCAATCCCGGCCATGGCCTGCCGCCCGGCCCCACCGCCGCCGGGCTGCTGCACGCGCCGTCGCACGCGCAAGCGATGACGGCCGCGCTGCTGCGAGATGCGGCGGTTCGCCATCCAGGCGATACGCGCTGGCAGATCGAGATCGATTCGGCCCGGGTTCGCGCGGCCATGCGCCTCGCCGAGCGTGTCCGCCTCGGCGTGCATCCCTATGAGGCGCTGGGCCTCGAGGTCGAACGCATCGTCGGCGACTGGGATACCGTGCGCAAGCTGCGCGAGGACTACCCG
>NZ_JCBAJO010000336.1:0-3874 GCF_059772245.1 Cupriavidus sp. R6-3 | reverse complement strand
GCGCGGCGAGCCCTGGCGGTGTCTCTGGTTTCACCGCCGGCGGCCTGAACTTCGAACCACTGCCGACGCAACTGCGCAATCGCCCGGGGCAGGGCGTGGAGGCGCTGCTCGACGGCCGTCCGATACGCGTAGGGCGGCGCGACTTCGTCGAGGCGTTGGTGCCGCCGGCGCTGGTTCCGTCCGCGCTGGTTCCGTCCACGCTGGTTCCCCCCGCGCTGGTGCCGCCCGCGCCGGAGACGCCGGCGCTGGTTCCGTCAGGTCCCGCCGGCAACGAGGCGGCCCTCGATGCGCTGCGCCACCATCTGCACGACGGCGCCTCGCCGGTGTGGCTGGGCGACGAAGGCGGACTGCTCGCCGTCTTCGTGCTGTCGGACAGCGAGCGCGCGCAGGCGGCCGAACTGCTGGCGCGCCTGCGCGCGCTCGGACTGCGCTGCCATCTGGTTTCGGGCGACAGCCAGCCGACGGTGCGCTGGTGGGCCCGCCATTTCGGCATCGAAGCCGCGCAAGGGCGCATCAGTCCCGAGGGCAAGCGCGACTACGTGGCCGCCTTGCAGCGCGATGGCGCGGTGGTACTTGCGATCGGCGACGGCATCAACGACGGGCCGGTGCTGGCGCAGGCGCAGGTGTCGATCGCGCTCGCCAGCGGCGCGCCGCTCGCGCAGGTCGGCGCCGATGCGGTGCTGACCCACGACGGCATCGCCGACGTCGCCACCGCGCTGGCCATCGCGCGCCGCGCGCGTGCGGTGATCCGGCAGAACCTGGCCTGGGCCTTCGCCTACAACATGGTGGCCATTCCGCTGGCCGCCAGCGGCCATGTCAACGCCTGGATGGCCGGGATCGGCATGTCGCTGTCCTCGCTGCTGGTGGTCGCCAATGCCTGGCGCCTGCTGCGCGTGCCGAAGGTGCGCTAGCGATGGACACGCTGTTCCTGCTGGTGCCGATGAGCCTCGCGCTGGTCGCGCTGATCGCCGCGGCGCTGTGGTGGGCGCTGCGCGCCGGGCAATACGACGATCTCGAGCGGCCGGGGCAGGCGATCCTGCTCGACAACGACCGCCCCGATGCGAAGGCGGGCGCCGCGCGGCGGCCGGGCCGTTGCGATCTTCCCCACTGAGGTTCCCCGGGGCGCCATGCATCTGCACGGCGCTTGATCCGGATCAAGGGCGCGCCGCCCGACCCCCTCTACATTGCCTTTATCGCCTTCTTCTTTCCTGTTCCATATCCATCCTTGGGGGTCCGAATGGATGTCACCGCCGCCGGCCTGACCGGCACGGCCACGCCCGCGCGCGCCGCCGACACCTTCAACTACCACGTCGTGAGGCAATTCGCCGTCATGACCGTGGTCTGGGGGATCGTCGGCATGGCGGTCGGCGTGCTGCTCGCCGCGCAACTGATCTGGCCTGAACTCAATTTCGATACGCCGTGGCTGTCGTTCGGACGGCTGCGTCCGCTGCATACCAATGCGGTGATCTTCGCCTTCGGCGGCAGCGCGCTGTTCGCCACCTCGTACTACGTGGTGCAGCGGACCTGCCAGGCGCGGCTGTTTGCCGCGCCGCTGGCGGCCTTCACCTTCTGGGGCTGGCAGATCGTGATCGTCGCCGCGGCGATCACGCTGCCGCTGGGCATCACGACCTCGAAGGAATACGCCGAGCTGGAATGGCCGATCGATCTGCTGATCGCGGCGGTATGGGTGGCCTATGCGATCGTGTTCTTCGGCACCATCGCCCGCCGCAAGACCCGCCATATCTACGTGGCCAACTGGTTCTTCGGCGCCTACATCCTGACGATCGCGATCCTGCATATCGTCAACAACATCGAGCTGCCGGCGTCGCTGTGGAAGTCGTATTCCGCCTATGCGGGCGTGCAGGACGCGATGGTGCAGTGGTGGTACGGCCATAACGCGGTCGGCTTCTTCCTGACCACCAGCTTCCTCGGCATGATGTACTACTTCATTCCGAAGCAGGCCGAGCGCCCGATCTATTCGTACCGGCTGTCGATCGTCCATTTCTGGGCGCTGAACTTCACCTATATGTGGGCCGGCCCGCACCACCTGCAGTACACCGCGCTGCCGGACTGGGCGCAGTCGCTCGGCATGGTGTTCTCGCTGATCCTGCTGGCCCCGTCGTGGGGCGGCATGATCAACGGGATCATGACGATGTCGGGCGCCTGGCACAAGCTGCGCACCGATCCGATCCTGAAGTTCCTGGTGGTGGCGCTGTCCTTCTACGGCATGGCGACCTTCGAGGGGTCGATGATGTCGATCAAGACGGTCAACGCGCTGTCGCACTACACCGACTGGACCATCGGCCACGTGCATTCGGGCGCGCTGGGTTGGGTCGCGATGATCACGATCGGCTCGCTGTACTACCTGGTGCCGCGCCTGTTCGGCCAGCAGCGGATGTACAGCACGCGCCTGATCGAATGGCACTTCTGGATCGCGACCATCGGCGTGGTGCTCTATATCGCCTCGATGTGGATCGCCGGCGTGATGGAAGGGCTCATGTGGCGCGCCACGCAGCCCGACGGCACGCTGACCTACGCGTTCGTCGAAGCGGTCAAGGCCAAATATCCGTTCTACCTGATCCGTCTGCTGGGCGGCCTGTGCTTCCTCGCCGGCATGCTGGTGATGTCGTGGAACGTGGCGCGCACCATCGCGGGCCGCCGCGCCTTCGATCCCGTGATTCCGGCGGGGGCCACCGTCGGGACCGCCGTTGCGGCCTCCGCCGGCACCGCCGCCACCGCCGCCACCGCCGCCACCGCTCCCGCCGCCTGAACGCCATCCGGATTCCATCATGTCCCAACAACGACGCTTCTTTTCGCACGAGACGCTGGAGAAGAACATCGGCTGGCTGATCGTCTGCACCATCGTGGTGGTCAGCATCGCCGGCTTCGTGCAGATCCTGCCGCTGTTCTTCCAGCATTCGACCACGCAGCCCGATCCGGGCATCGTCCCTTACTCGCCGCTGCGGCTGATGGGGCGCGACATCTATATCCGCGAGGGCTGCGTCGGCTGCCATTCGCAGCAGGTGCGCACGCTGCAGGCCGAGGTCGAGCGCTACGGCCCTTACTCGACCGCCGGCGAATCGGTCTACGACCATCCCTTCCTGTGGGGCTCCAAGCGTACCGGCCCGGACCTGGCGCGCGTGGGCGGCCGCTACTCGGACGACTGGCAACGCATCCATCTGCGCAATCCGCGCGATGTCGTGCCCGAGTCGGTGATGCCTTCCTATCCGTGGCTGGCGAAGACCGTGCTGCCGACCGACGACATCCGCCAGCGCATGCGAACGCTGCGCACGCTCGGCGTGCCGTACAGCGACGCCGACATCGAGGCGGCGCCCGACGCGCTGAATGGCAGGACCGAAGAGGACGCGCTGGTGGCGTATCTGCAGGGCCTCGGCACCAATCGCCGCACCGTCGGCATCGAGGTCGCGGGCGTGGACCGCCGCGTAGACGGTAGTGCGGGCAGCAGCTCAGGCAGCAGTACAGACGGTAGCGCGGACGGCGGTGCAGACGGCAGCGCAGACCCCGCCACGGCAGGTGGCGCGCCGAGCGGGAGCCAATGACCATGGCGACCCTGACCGCGTTTTCCACGCTGATCTTCCTCGTCGTCTTTATCGGCATCGTCTGCTGGGCGTGGTCCGGTGGGCGGCGCCATGCCAATCGCGAAGCCGCCTGGCTGCCGTTCGCGCTCCCCGACGAGGCGGGCGGCGAAGAGGCCATGGGCGAACGCACGGACGTGCCGCGCGACGCCGCGCATCCGTACGCCATCGAGCAGGGACATTGATGTCATGAGCGACTTTATTTCCGATTTCTGGGGCTACTACATCGCCGCCATTGCGCTGGGCGGCATCGTCTGGTGCGTCTGGCTGCTGTTCTC
>NZ_JCBAJO010000335.1:0-3881 GCF_059772245.1 Cupriavidus sp. R6-3 | reverse complement strand
GCGGCCGGTGTTGCGCTGCGTTGGACGCGCCGCAGCACCGTGCCGGCGCGTGCGCGCGTCCGGCGCTCGCACCTCTCTTTTTTCCCCGGCTTTTTCCCCTGTTTACCCGGCGATTTCGCGCGTTTGCTTGCGGGTTTTCCTTAGCGCCCGCGCCTTTTCACAGTGCCTTGTTAAGCATAGAATCAGGAAATCAACGCCGTCGGCACCAATTTGGGACATCCGGAAATTCGACATGGATCGCGCCCTTGGCCGGCGGGTCGGCCCCGCGCCGCAAGCGTTGCCGGATTGCGCACTGCACGGCATGCGGTGCAACAGCAAACGATCGACCGTGCCGCACGAGCATGGGCTGCGGCGTCAGCGCACCGGCAGCGGATTACAAAAGGATAGAGCACCGATGGCCACCACCAAGAAAGGCGCAGAGCGACTGATCAAGAAATATCCCAATCGCCGGCTCTACGACACGCAGACCAGCACCTATATCACCCTGGCCGATGTCAAGCAGCTCGTGATGGACAACGAGGAGTTCAAGGTCGTCGACGCCAAGTCGGGGGACGAACTGACGCGCAGCATCCTGCTGCAGATCATCCTCGAGGAAGAAACCGGTGGCGTGCCGATGTTCTCCAGCGCGATGCTGTCGCAGATCATCCGCTTCTATGGCCACGCGATGCAGGGCATGATGGGCACCTACCTGGAGAAGAACATCCAGGCCTTCATCGACATCCAGAACAAGCTGGCCGAAAACTCCAAGGGCCTGTATTCGGGCGAGGCCTTCAGCCCCGACATGTGGTCGCAATTCATGAACATGCAGGCGCCGATGATGCAGGGCATGATGAGCAACTACATCGAGCAGAGCAAGAACCTGTTCGTGCAGATGCAGGAGCAGATGCAGAACCAGGCCAAGAACATGTTCGGCAATTTCCCGTTCAACCAGCCGGACAACAACAAGAAGACCGGCCAGGGCTGAACGGCGACGGCGTCCACTGCAGTAGCTTTGCAGTAACGGCGGGCCGCGGCGCCCGCCTGCCGACGCGGTGGTCTCGGGGTAGAATCGCGGTCGTTCCGCCGCCACGGCCGTCTTCGGGATGGCAGGTCGCGGCCCAAGACAGCGCGCGCCACCCAAAGGCGCGCCCCCCACACCGCGAAATCCATGTCGTCTCAGTCGTCCTCTCCGTCCTCGTCTTCCGCCGGCGCCGTCACTGGCGCGGCCGCCACCACGCCGAAGGTGGGCTTCGTATCACTCGGCTGCCCCAAGGCCCTCGTCGATTCCGAACAGATCATCACCCAGCTGCGTGCCGAGGGTTATGCCATCAGCGGCACCTATGACGGCGCCGACCTGGTGGTCGTCAATACCTGCGGCTTCATCGACGAGGCGGTGCAGGAGAGCCTGGACGCGATCGGCGAAGCGCTGACCGAGAACGGCAAGGTGATCGTCACCGGCTGCCTCGGCGCCAAGAAGGATGCCGGCGGCAACGATATCGTCACCAGCGTGCATCCGAAGGTCCTCGCCGTCACCGGCCCGCATGCGCTGGGCGAGGTCATGCAGGCCGTGCACACGCACCTGCCCAAGCCGCACGATCCCTTCATCGATCTGGTGCCGCCGGCCGGCATCAAGCTGACGCCCAAGCACTACGCCTATCTGAAGATTTCAGAGGGCTGCAATCACCGCTGCTCGTTCTGCATCATCCCGTCGATGCGCGGCGAGCTGGTGTCGCGTCCGGTCGCCGAGGTGATGCTCGAGGCCGAGAATCTGTTCAGGTCCGGCGTCAAGGAACTGCTGGTGATCTCGCAGGACACGAGCGCCTACGGCGTCGACGTCAAGTACCGCACCGGCTTCTGGAACGGCCGCCCGCTGAAGACGCGCATGACCGAACTGGTCGGCGCGCTCGGCGAACTGGCGCGCGAATATGGCGCCTGGGTGCGCCTGCATTACGTCTATCCGTATCCTCACGTCGACGAGATCATCCCGCTGATGAACGACGGCCATGTGCTGCCGTATCTGGACGTGCCGCTGCAGCACGCGCATCCCGACGTGCTCAAGCGGATGAAGCGCCCGGCCAATGCCGAGAAGACCATGGAGCGGATCCGCGCCTGGCGCGAGATCTGTCCGGACCTGACCATCCGCAGCACCTTCATCGCCGGCTTCCCGGGCGAGACCGAGGCCGAATTCCAGACGCTGCTCGACTTCATCGCCGAGGCCGAGCTGGACCGCGTCGGCTGCTTCGCCTACTCGCCGGTCGAGGGCGCCACCGCCAACGATCTGCCCGGTGCGCTGCCCGATGAGGTCCGCGAGGAGCGCCGCGCGCGCTTCATGGAAGTCGCCGAGGCCGTGTCGGCCCGCCGCCTGGAGCGCAAGGTCGGCCAGACGCTGCGCGTGCTGGTCGACGAGGTCAACCAGGATGGCGGCATCGGCCGCTCGGCGGCCGATGCGCCGGAGATCGACGGCCTGGTCTATATCGATCCGCCCGCAAAGCCGTACCAGCGCTACAAGACCGGCGAGTTCGTTTCGGTGCGGATCACCGGCGCCGACGGCCACGACCTGTGGGGCGAGGCGGTGGCGTAACGCCGCCGGCATGCCAGCCGGGGGCTAATCGCCGGGCCGACATTAGGTAAAAGTACGATCGTTCGGAAAATGGACCGCAGGGCTATACTTTGCGGTGCAACATTACCCAATGGAGACAGACATGACCCGTGAAGTGGTGGTGGTCAGCGGCGTACGGACCCCGATCGGAACCTTTGGCGGCAGCCTGAAAGACCTGACGCCGACCGAGCTCGGCGCGATGGTGGTGCGCGAGGCCCTTGCCCGCGCCAGCGTGCAGGGCGACGAAGTCGGCCACGTGGTGTTCGGCAACGTGATCCAAACCGAGCCGCGCGACATGTACCTGGCGCGCGTGGCGGCGGTGGAGGGCGGAGTGTCGATCGACGCGCCGGCCCTGACGGTCAACCGGCTGTGCGGCTCCGGCCTGCAGGCCATCGTCAGCGCGGCGCAGACCGTGATGCTGGGCGACGCCGATGTCGCCATCGGCGGCGGCGCCGAGAGCATGAGCCGCGCGCCGTACCTGGCCCCCGCGGCACGCTGGGGCGCGCGCATGGGCGACGCGAAGCTGCTCGACATGATGCTCGGCGCGCTGCACGACCCCTTCCATTCGATCCACATGGGCGTCACGGCCGAGAACGTCGCGCGCGAATACGACATCAGCCGCGCACAGCAGGACGAAGCGGCGCTGGAATCGCATCGCCGCGCCTCGGCCGCGATCCGCGAAGGGCGCTTCAAGGAGCAGATCTTTCCCGTCACGCTGAAGTCGCGCAAGGGCGACGTCGTGTTCGACACCGACGAGCATGTGCGCCACGACGCCAAGGCCGAGGACATGTCCAGGCTCAAGCCGGTCTTCGTCAAGGAGAACGGCACCGTGACGGCCGGCAATGCGTCGGGCCTGAACGACGGCGCCGCCGCGGTCGTGCTGATGGAGCGCAGCGTCGCCGAGCGGCGCGGCCTGAAGCCGCTGGCGCGGCTGGTGTCGTATGGCCACGCCGGCGTCGACCCCAAGACCATGGGCATCGGCCCGGTGCCGGCTACGCGCAAGGCGCTCGAGCGCGCCGGCCTGTCGGTCGCCGATCTGGACGTGATCGAGGCCAACGAGGCGTTCGCCGCGCAGGCCTGCGCGGTCAACAAGGCGCTCGGGCTCGATCCGCTGAAGGTCAATCCGAACGGCTCCGGCATCTCGCTGGGCCACCCGATCGGCGCGACCGGCGCCCTGATCACGGTCAAGGCGCTGTACGAGCTGCAGCGGGTGCAGGGCCGCTACGCGCTGGTGACGATGTGCATCGGCGGCGGCCAGGGCATCGCCGCCATTTTCGAGCGGATCTGACCATGGGCCGGCGGC